>CAZGKQ010000047.1:0-2470 GCA_964526125.1 uncultured Faecalibacterium sp. | reverse complement strand
ACGGTTCAAAACGTGTGGGTCGATGCGTCCCAGCAGAGCGCGGAATATGGCCAGAAGTGCGCCGACGAAGCGTTCACAGCTCAGTTCATCGGCAAAAAAGCGCCGTTTGCCTTTGGGGAAAACGGCGTGGATGCGGTGAGCGGCGCGACGACCTCCAGCGAACTGGTGCTGAATGCGATTAACGAGCTGGTTGCCCCGGTGGCGACTGAAGAGCCGGTGAAAATCCCCGACGACGCGAAAATGTCCACCATCGTGGCCTATGATGGCAAGGCCATTACCGTGTTCGTGGCGGACGACAATGGCCTGATTACCTTCCTGTCCGTGGATGCAGCTTCGCAGACGGCCGGTTTGGGCCAGAAGTGCGCGGAGGAAGCCTTCACGAGCCAGTTCATTGGCCAGAGTGCGCCCTTCACGCTGGGCGAGGGCATTGACGCGGTTTCCAGCGCGACGATCACCTCTCAGGCGGTGGTGGACGCGGTGAACAGCCTGTACGTCTCCGAACCGGTGACGCTGCCGGAGGAATCTGAAGAGAACCCGGTGGTCGACGCCGAGCCGGAAGTTGAACCCGTGGCAGAAGCAACGGAAGAACCCGTGGCCGAGCCGGTAGAAGTCAGCGAAGACGTGACCCTGACGGCGACGGTCAAGGGCTGGCACGACGGCGTGGTCGTCACGGTGACGACGGACAGCGAAGGCACGATTAAGGCGCTGACGGTGGATGCTTCGGGTGAATTCCGCGCGCTGGGTGCCCTGTGCGGCGACGAGGCGTTCACGAGCCAGTTTGTCGGCAAAAATGCACCGCTGACGCTGGGCGAAGACATTGACGCGGTGACGGGTGCGACGCTGACCTCTCAGGCGGTTGTCGATGCGGTCAACGAGCTGCTGAGCAAGTAAACAAGCTAAACAAAAGGGCGCTGATGCGACGTTTTTTTATCGCAGCAGCGCCCTTTTTGGCATTCAAAAAAGGAGCAGGGGAATTTACATCCCCAGCCCTTCCAGAGTAGCAAAATAATCCTTCGCCGTTTCTGCGCGGCGGATCAGGCGATAATCGCCCTGCGCCGTATACAGCACCTCCGCCGAGCGCAGACGGCCATTGTAATTGTACCCCATGGCGTGGCCATGCGCGCCGGTGTCATGAATCACCAGCAGATCCCCAATCGCGATTTCCGGCAGGGCGCGGTGAATGGCAAACTTGTCGTTGTTTTCGCACAGACTGCCGGTGACATCGTAGATGTGCGTGTGCGGCAGATGCTCCTTGCCGCACACGGTGATGTGATGATACGCGCCATACATCGCCGGACGCATCAGGTTGGCCGCGCAGGCATCCACGCCGATATAGTCCCGGTAGGTATGCTTTTCGTGAATCGCCCGGGTGACGAGCCAGCCCATGTCGCCGGTCATCCAGCGCCCAAGTTCCGTTTTCAGCGCCACGCCGCCATGGGGGAAAATTTCCTCATAGACTTTGCGCACGCTCTCGCCCACGGCCATGACATCGGTTTGCGGCTGGTCGGGCAGATAGGGAATGCCAATGCCACCGGAAAGGTTGATGAACGCCAGTTCCAGTTCCGTCTGCTCCGCCAGGTCGCGTCCGCAGGTAAACAGAATGCGAGCCAGCGCCGGATAATAGCCATCGTCGGTATTGTTGGAAGACAGGAAGGCATGCAGCCCGAACCGCTTCGCCCCCAGCGCTTTCAGGCGCATCAGACCCTCCTGAAGCTGCGGATAGGTGAAGCCATATTTCGCTTCGCTGGGGTTGCCCATGATTTCCGTGCCGATCTTGAATTCTCCGCCGGGATTATAGCGGCAGCAGATCGTTTCCGGAATGCCGCCGTGTTGACGCAGCAGCTCAATGTGGGTGATGTCATCCAGATTGATGAAGGCATTCATCTTCCGGGCAAAATCAAGTTCGTCATAGGGCATGGCGTTAGCGGAGAACATGACATCCCGGCCGGAAAAGCCGCACGATTGTGCCAGCATCAATTCCGTATCGCTGGAACAGTCCACGCCGCAACCCTCTTCTTTCAGGATGCGCAGGATGGAAGGGTTCGGGAGGGCTTTCACGGCGAAATATTCCTGAAAGTCTTCGCACCAGGAGAAGGCTTTGTTGAGCAGCTGTGCCTTGGCGCGAATACCGGCTTCGTCATAGAGGTGGAAGGGGGTGGGAAACTGTGCGGCGGCCTGTTCAAAGACCGCATCGGATAAAGAAAAATTCGGCATAATGGTTCACTCCGAAAACTCGTTAATGGTTCATGTTTCATCTTGATGGATGGAAATCCCGACACAATATACCACACTTGCGACACGTTTGCAAGTTTTTCTGTTGTATTTGGAGGGAAAGAAAAGGCGCAAAATCAGGTGGAACGCTTTTATTTCCTTATCCCTGTTTGATTTTTCCCGGCCTTGATTGAAATTTTACCTGATGTTCATTTGTCAATGATGTGAGACCGAGAAAAGCGAAAAAAGTATGCAGGGG
>CAZGKQ010000046.1:7835-9891 GCA_964526125.1 uncultured Faecalibacterium sp. | reverse complement strand
TCTTCCATTCCGGCGGAATGCGGAAGGAATCGCAGATTTTCTGGATGGCCTTGCCGATGATGGCATAAGACATGGGTTTCTGCGCCATCCACGCATGAATAACCTCCGGCTGGAAAATCGCCAGCTCGGCCAACAGCCATGCCTCAGCCATCTGCACATAATAATGGTCATCTTCGTGCATCAGCGGCAGCAGCACTTCCGCATGCCCATGACCCAGGCGCGAAATGAACAGCACATACCCCCAGCGCCGCACAAACGGATCTTCCGCCGTCACATAGGCCGCTGCACAGGCCAGTGCTTCCTGAAAATCCAGACCGGAGACAAATTTGATGAGCTGATCGGTATGCCACCAGTCGGAAAAGAGCAGGTTTTCATGAATGAACGCCATCCGCTGGCGCACATCGCGAATCTGCTTCAGGCTGACGTAAAAATAAATGCGGTGGAACTGCTGCGCCGTCAAAATCTCCGTTCGCAGGGCGGAAACATCCGCCTTTTCCCTGACATAGCGACGAATCAACGCATCCACATCCGCTGTTTTGGAGCCAGGTGGCAGTCTGTCCAGATCCTGCTGTACTTCTTCAGCCGTTAAATGCCTTCGTTCCTGCGTGGATAGATTCATCTTTCCGTCTCCTGTCTTTGTTGTTCTGCGCGATAAACATACCGGCAAATGCTGCGCTTCTCGCCCTGATAGTCGCCTTCACCCTCGAAAATCTTCTGGAAGCCGCACTTTTCCATCACATGAACGGATGCACGGTTTTCCGCCAGACAAATTCCCATCAGCTCCGTCAAGCCCAGCTTTGTCATGATCTCCGGCAGGAAGGCTTTCACCACCTCGGTCGCATAGCCGCGCCCTGTGTAGGCCTTGCCAATGTGATAGCCAATCTCCCATTGTTTTTCCGTCATCGGAACCGCCTGTACATATCCGATGCAGCCCTGACCGTCCAACAGCACCGGAAAGACCTGCGGCCCCTCGCCGTTTTCCCGGCAGGCGAGCAAATACTGAATCGTTTCCGTCGCCTCAGCGACCGTCTCGAATACCTCGTCCGGCACAAAGCGGCGATTATCCTCGTCCAGTGAGTTTTCATGCAGCTGTTGCGCCATGCTCATATCCAGCTCTGACAGATGCAGGCGCGCAGTTCGAATATCCATCATCGTTTCTTCCTTTCGTCTCAGTTCTGTTTTTGACTGTTCAACATGCGATACCTGCCCTGATGGCACTGCACGCTCGTGATCCCCGTGCAGGGCGCTTTCAGCAGCGCCGCCATTTCCTTCGCAGCGTTCTCGTAGCGGCTGCCCTGATGGTGCACAAGGATGCAGTCAAACGTGCGGATTTTTCCGGCAGCCTGTCTGCAAAAGGCACGCACCGGCGCGGCCAGCGCAAATACCCAGATCGGCGAGCAGATCGTCACCTGCTCATAATCGCTGAGATGAACCGAAATCGGCTCAATCGGCATTTCCCAGCGGTGCATGCCATAACGGCCACACCACCAGAAGCCGAGCGTCCCGGCTGTCCGCTCCGTCGCCTTGATTTCGTAAAGCGACGCGCCGGTTTTTTCCGCCGCCTCACAGGCCAGCTTCTTCCCATAACCCATGCGCGAAAAGAAAACCACCAGCCGCCGCGGATTCGTCCCGATGTGCGGATAATCCGCCATATTCACCCGGAACGCCTCCTGCCGCGCAAACACCCATGCCGCATAACCCGTCGCCGCCTGACACAGGCCGAAAATGAAATAGGCGGTGGACATGAAATTCAGCGGAAAAATCACGAACTGGATGGTAATCCACAGCATCAGCGTGACACCAAACAGGCCGCCCAACCACACGCCGCAGGGCTTGCGCGCCAGCAGCAGACCAGCCGCCGCCAAATTCGTCAGGCCGTTGACGATCAGCAGCGCTATGCCGGAAAACACAAAATTCTGGAACAGGCTTTCAGCGAAGGGCAGCACCTGGAAGAAGGGCAGCATTGCATCCATCCCCAGCGCCTTGCCGGACGGATCAATCAGCATGCATAGTGCGCCACCCACCGCGCCCACGCCGATAAACAGCGTCCAGAAGA
>CAZGKQ010000046.1:6185-7735 GCA_964526125.1 uncultured Faecalibacterium sp. | reverse complement strand
AAAAAAATTTCCCCTCTCCGCAAAGAGAAGGGAAATTTCTATAATTTTGTATTATTGCTTCACATCGTCCAGAATTTCCAGCGTCACGTCCAGATCAATGTATTCACCATCCGGAATGTCATCGTTGCCGCTGTAGTTCGCCAAGCCCGGCACGCGGTAGACCTTGATGCGCAGCGTGTCACCAGCCTCGTACTCGCCCACCTTGCTGGACAGCTCCGTGGTGGAGGTGATGATGGTATCATTCACGTCTACGATGATGTCGCCAGCCTGCATGCCAGCCTTTTCCGCCGGGCTGCCAGCCTCGACCTCGGCCACATACACGCCCTTGGGAATCAGGCCGTTGCGCAGCGCCGTGCTGTTGGACAGGTTCTTGATGGTAATGCCCATCCGCGGCTTCCCCACCAGATCGTTGGAAGCCTTGTTGCCCGAATCTTCCTCGTCGTTCAGCGCTTCAGGTGCCGTGAAGGTGATTTCGCCGGAAAGCACCTTGTCAATCAGGGGCTTGGCTGCATTGATCGGGATGCACATGCCAATGCCCTCCACCGTGCTGCCCGAATAATAGGAGCCGGTATACTTGAGCGTCGGAATGCCCATCAGTTCGCCCGTCACGGAGAACATGCCGCCACCGGAATTGCCGGAGTTGATAGCAGCATCCACCTGAATCATGGCATTGGTGATGGTGGACTTCCGGCCATACTTGTCGTAGGCTTCAGATTCCACCGCACGGTTCAGGGCGCTGACAATGCCAGCCGTTGTCGTCTTAGCAAAACCCAGCGGATTGCCGATGCAGATTGCCCAGTCACCTACCTGCAGGGAATCGCTGTCGCCCAGCGTCACCACCGGCAGATCAAGATTCGTCGCGTAGACGATGGCAATGTCCAGCGCCTCGTCATAGGCCACCAGCGTCGCTGCATATTCCGTCGTTTCGTTGCTGTCGTTCGTCACCGTCACACGCAGACTGCTGGCATCCTCCACCACATGGTAGTTCGTCAGCACAAAACCTTCGCCGATCACCACGCCGGAGCCGGTGGAGGACAGCTCCTCCTTCTCCTCCGGCTGCTGCGAATTGCCATTGCCGTAACCGAAGCCGTAACCAAAGCCATAATAGAAGCTGTTCCCATAGCTGCCGTAGCGCACCTTCTGATAATTGCTAACGCCCACCACGCTGTCACGCACCTGGCTGATGGCCTGGGTAAAGGGGCTGGTGACGACCACGGTCTGCGTGTTCGCCGTCGTTACCATTTCCGCCGACGCGAAGGTATCTTTGGCCGCCGTCGTGGCCGCAGAACCGATCATCGCGCAAGTCAAACCAAGGGCAATTCCACCCATTACTTTCCGAAACTTCATGATTCCGTGCCTCCTTCATCTGTGGAACCCTTATTCATCGTAGCCAGCTTTCCCAACCGGCTATGCTTTTATTATACCGTTGCTTTTTGACGCTGTCATGAACGAAATTTGAACATTCAGTGGAATTTCGTGAACTTCTGTGAAAGGATGAACCTCGATTATGGCAGCATCAGCGGATCAGGCAGAAAAACGCCTGACCAGAG
>CAZGKQ010000046.1:1434-6085 GCA_964526125.1 uncultured Faecalibacterium sp. | reverse complement strand
TATTCGGTGGAATACAGGCTGTTGAGCGTCGCGTCCCCTGCCCACATCACCACCTGTTCCAGCGACGGCACAAAGGAAGTCAGCGTCAGGGTCAATGCGCCGAAAAAGCAGACCGGGTCGATTCCCTGCGCCGCGATGCGCTGAAGCACGTCCGGCACAAAATGCAGCGTCAACGAGCGTCTGCCACTGGACAGGGTGCTGATTTCCGGCGCCAGCAGCAGCAAACTGCGCAAATCCGGCATGTCCGGCACATTCGCCGCTTCCAGCGCACCGGCGGACAGGGCATCCAGCAGCCCATACACCAATTGCTGCGGATCTTGTCCGCTGAACGACAGCTGCCGCACCTCGCAGGTCACGCCACCGGCCTCCGCCAACGGGAAATAGAGCACCGCCGCGCTGCTCAGAGGCGTTTGCGCCGCCACGCCGCCCACGCTCGTCCGTTTCGCCACCAGCTGCTCCCACAGCAACGACAGATCTTCGCCCACCACGCCGGATAAAGCCCCCAGCGGCAACAGATTCTGCACGTCCATCGCCACCGGTTGACCGGCCACCAGAATGTTCACAAAGGAAATCTCCGGCAGGGCGCACAGCGTCGTGGAAATGGACAGGCAGACCGTGTACAGATCCCGAATCGTCATTTGCAGGGCGGAGGAGGCCAGATTGATCGTGCAGACATTGCCGGACACCGTGACCGGCTGCGTGCTGGCCAGCGCCACCTTTCCATATTCGGCCATCGAAACGATCTCTGTCGTTTCCGGCGCATCCAGCAGTGCCTGAATCACCGTTTCCGCCAGATGCGTCGTTTCATCCGCCGTCACGGTCTGGTAGGTGCATTGCAGCGTCTGTCCACTCCGGGACGGGCGGTAGAGCGCCACGGTTTTTTCGCGTATCAGATTCGTCATGTCCGTCGGCGCGTCATAGGGCGCATCCGGCGACGGCAGGGGCGTGAACGCCTCCTCAATCTTCTGCGGCGCACAGGCGGAGCAAACCAGCAGCACGCAAAGCAGCATGCACAACACTCGTTTCATGGCTTTTCCTCCACAATGGCCTTGAGCTGGCTGAGGGAAATACGCCACAGGCCGTTTTGCTTCACGAGCTGAACCGTGCGCGCCTGAAATGTCCGTTCCAGCCCGTTTTCCAGCAGCGTTCCCTGAAGGGTGAACACCGCGCTTTCCTCAAAAACGCTGCCAGAAGATGCGGCGTAGTCAACCAGTGCCGACATTTCCTTCATCTGCGCCAGAAAATCCGACTCCTCCGGCCTGTCCTCACCACTTTGCGCATCGTGCAGCGCCACATAGCGGTAAAGGCACTGGAAATCCTGCCGGGACAGCGCCGTAAGCAGCGTATTCAGCGTTCCAGAAGCCGTCAACAGCACCGATTCATCCCTCACCAGCGGATCGGCCAGCGCGGTTTCGTCCTCCGCCGTCAGATAATATTTCTGCCGCAGTCGCAGGGAATCCGATGCGCCTTCGCGCTGTTCCACCAGAATCACCACCTGCTGCGCCGTCGTGTTTTCCGTCACGGTTGCCGCAATAGCCTGCATGGCCAACTGTCGCCGCAGGGGGCTTTCCGTCGCCCAGTACGCCGTGTCCTGCCATTTTTCCGGCTCGTTCGCATAGCGGTTCATCAGCTGATAGGACAGGGTGACAAAGAGCATGTCACCCTGCCGTATGGTGGAAATCACCCTTGTTCCGGAAGGAAACAGCCCTTTCAGCTCCGTCGCCCCCAGCGTCGGGCCATCCAGCAGTGCACGAAGCAACGCCGTTTCATACGTTTCATTCGGTGCACGGGAGATGGTTCTTTCTTCCGCCGCCAGCATCGGCTCTTCGCCGAAGCGATACCAGATCACCGCACTCGTTTCCCAGCTCATGTCCTGCGTGCTTTCCGCCGCCGGAACGGGATCGGGCGTTGGTGCGTCCTTAGCGACTTCGGTGGTCACTTCGGTTGCAATTTCCGTCGGCACTTCCGTTATCTGCGTCGTTTCCGGATGTTCCTTCGCCACACAGGAGGAAAGGAGCAGCATCGCCAACAGCAGCAACCCGACCAGCACGAACCTTTGCCGCTGTTTCATGCCTTTTCACCTCTCTTCGCATCCGCCAGGAAGGTCACTGTGAAGGTCGATCCATGCCCCGGTTCGGAAGCCACGCTGACCGTGCCGCCATGCAGCGCCGCCAGCTGCCGGACAATCGACAGCCCCAGTCCCGTTCCACCCGTGGCACGGGAACGTGCCTTATCTACCCGATAGAAGCGCTCAAAAATGTGCCGCTGATCCTCCTCGGGAATGCCAATGCCGTCATCCGTCACGGAGAAGACGATTTCGCCGCCGCTCCGGCTGAGCGACACCGCGATATGCCCTTTTTCCGGCGTGTATTTGATGGCATTGTCCGTCAGGTTGTAGATAATCTGTGTCAGCTTTCCGGCATCGCCATTGAGCATAATGTCCGGCGCAATTTGGCTTTCCAGCACCTGATGACGGTTTTCCGCCACGATTTTCAGTGTATGCACCGTCTCCATCGTCAGCTCGGACAGGTTGACCTGTGCCATTTTCAGCGCCGTGGAATGGCTGTCCATCTGCGTCAGCGTCAGCAGATCCGTGATGATGCCGGTCAGCCGGTCGATTTCGTGATTCATGTCCTGCATGAATTCCGACCGCACTTCCTCAGGCATATCCGGCGCATACAGCATGTTTTCCAGCAGCAGCTTCATGGTCGCCAGCGGCGTTTTCAGCTCGTGCGAAGCGTTGGCGACAAACTGGCTTCTGCTCCTGTCAAAATGTTCAATCTGCTCCGCCATCGCGTTATAGCTTTCCGCCAGCTCGCGCAGCTCCCCAGAGGCATGCACGCTCACACGCGCAGACAGCTCGCCCCTGCCCATGCGGCGGATGGTCTGTGTCAGCGCGATAATCGGGCGAGTTAGCATGCCGGAAAGAATCAGTGCCGCCGCCATGGCACTGGCCGCCACCACCAAAAAGATGGTCAGCAGCTGATGCTGCACCGTGTCCAGCGCCTGCTGCAATTCACTCACCGGCAGGGACAGCACCAGCACTCCCACCGTTTTCCCCTCCACTGCCATTTCGGCGCAGATCAGCGCCACATGGGTCTGATCCGTCTCCTCACCCACGGCGTAAACGCCAAAGGCCGTGGCTTCTCCGCCGCGGAGCATCGCCGAGGTTTCCGGCAGGGACAGCCGTTGGCCGCTGATTTGCCCGAAGGTATCCAGCTGCACCTTGCCATCCGCGTCCACCGCCAGCAGGCGACCTCCCAGCTCCCCCGCCTGACGCGTCAGCAGTTCGCTCAGGCTCTCCATCTGCGCACCAGCCAAAAAAGGCGCAGCCGACGAAGCCACCTGCTCCAGCGAGCGTGTGGCCTGTCGGGTGCGCTGTTCATAAAGCGTATCACGAACCAGTCCCGTCATCACGGAGGCCATCACCGCAAAGGAAGTCCCGATGATGCCCAGAAACATCAACATCAGCTTCCAACGCAGCGACGTTGCGCCATGTTTGAACGTCTGCAAAAGGCGGCGTTCAGTCTTTATCGGTGAAATAGTAGCCCACCTTCCATTTCGTGAAGATGAATTCCGGTTTTTCCGGGTTACGTTCAATTTTCTCGCGCAGACGGCGGATATGCACATCCACCGTTCGCGCATCGCCCGTATAATCATACTTCCACACGGCTTCCAGCATTTCCTTGCGTGTGAAGGGGCGGCCACGATTGCTGATAAACATTTGCAGCAGATCAAACTCCTTGGCCGTCAGGCGTACCTCCTCGCCCCCCAGCGTCACGGTGCGCTTGAAGAGATTGACCTCCATGTCATGCACACGGATAATCTTCGTCGAGGTCTGCGGCAGACCACCTGCACGACGCAGCACCGTCCGGATTCGCGCACGCACTTCCAGAATATTAAACGGCTTGGTCATGTAATCATCCGCGCCATATTCCAACCCTAGAATTTTATCCATGTCATCGCCCTTGGCAGTCAGCATGATAATCGGCACGCTGGAGCTTTCGCGGATGCGCTGGCAAACGATCATCCCATCAATTTCGGGCAGCATCACGTCCAGCAGAACCAGATCATATTTCCCGGCGAAAAACTTGTCCAGCGCCTCCTGGCCATCCAGCGCCGTATCCGTTTCATAGCCATCCTGTTCCAGCGAATACTTTAAGCCCTTGAGAATCAGTGGTTCATCGTCTACCAGCAGAATACGCTTGCCCATCTGTTTTTCACTCCTGTACGTTTTGCCGCGATGCATGCGGTACTGTCTATTGTACCCTGAAATATGAAAAAAATCAAGAGACTGCGACATGTTTCTGTCATATTTTTGCCATCTTTGAATGTCCATCCGGGAATCAAAATACCCTGCCTGGGCGAAGAGCCCGGACAGGGTGAAAAGAGGCTTATTTCAGGCGCTCGAAATAATGCAACAGATTTTTGCCGCAGATATTTTCCAGCGCTTCTTCGCTGTAGCCGTAGTTGCGCAGCGCGGTCAGCAGATTCGGCATTTCGCCCGGATGGCGCACATCCTCCGGCGAAATTTCGATGCCGTCGAAATCGCTGCCGAAACCTACAATATCCGCACCGCCCAGCTGGCAGATGTGATCCACATGCTGCGCGATGGTGACGCTGTCCGCCTTTGCGTCGGCGGAGAGGAACA
>CAZGKQ010000046.1:0-1334 GCA_964526125.1 uncultured Faecalibacterium sp. | reverse complement strand
GGGCTTTCCTGAAACACCTCGCAGCCTTCCAGCGACAGCATGAAGGCGTTTTCGCCCTCCTTCACCTCAGAAGGATCGTCCACCTGGTGAATTCCTGCATCTGTAAACTGCGCCGCAGCCTGATAGGCCGACTCCGCAAGGGTTTTGTAATCGCCCTTTGACCCATGGGGGCCGCTCCACAGCGCAAGGGTCTGCAAATTCACGCCGCCCTGGCGCAAACGCTCCGGCGTAATATCCGTCTGCTCAAAGGTTCTTTTTCCCACGCCCAGGGCAAAGAGCGTATCAGAATGCGTATCAGCAAGCAGCATGGCTTTTCCCCTCCGATTTTTCCGCCGTTTTTAGCGGATACTCAAAGCTCCCGTCTGCCCTCCATGGCCTTGGAGAGCGTCACCTCGTCCGCATATTCCAGATCGCTGCCAACCGGCACACCATGCGCAATGCGGCTGCATTTGATGCCCAGCGGCTTAATCAGGCGTGCCAGATAAGTCGCCGTCGCCTCGCCCTCAATATCCGGATTGGTCGCCAGAATGACTTCCTGCACCGGTTCTGTCTGAAGGCGTGCCATCAGCTCCTTAATGCGAATATCATCCGGCCCCACGCCATCCATCGGGGAAAGCGTCCCATGCAGTACATGGTACAGGCCGCGATAATCGTGCATGCGTTCCATGGCCGCGACATCGCGCGGATCGCGAACGACGCAGATCTGCCCGTTATGGCGCTGTTCATCCGCGCACACCGCGCAGGTTTCCCCGGCGGAGAAGTTGCCGCAGACCTGACAGTAGCGGATGGCCTTACGCCCCTGCCAGAGCGCCGCCGCCAGCGCATGCACATCCTCCAGCGGCATGCCAACGATGTAATAAGCCAGCCGGGAGGCCGTTTTCCGGCCAATGCCGGGTAGACGCGAAAGCTCCGATACCATCCGCTCAATCGGCTCGATCTGTCCTGTCATCAGAACAGACCGCCCATGCTGCCCATGCCGGGTGCCATTTTGTTCATGGTTTCTTCGCGGTTGGCCTCGCCCTTGCGCAGCGCCTCGTTAACAGCTGCCATCACGAGATCCTGCAACATCTCCACATCTTCCGGATCGACCACCTTCGGGTCAATCGTCAGGGAAAGCAGCTCACGCTTGCCGCTGACCTTCACCGATACGACACCGCCGCCGGACTGCGCTTCGTACTCCTGCGCATCCAGCTTTTCCTGCGCATCCGTCATGGCCTGCTGCATCTTCTGCGCCTGACGCATGAGCTGCTGCATGTTGTTACCACCGCCGAAGCCAAAGTTCTGTCTTGCCATAAAAAATCTTCCTCCTGATGATTAAAATATTTTGTTGAAAT
>CAZGKQ010000045.1:5039-9934 GCA_964526125.1 uncultured Faecalibacterium sp. | reverse complement strand
AGCGGCGCGCGCTTTTCATCCTCCAGCACGGACACATAGACCTTGGCATACCGCAAATCGCGCGTCACGTCCGCGCGCGTGATCGAAAAGGTGCCGCTCACGCGCGGATCATTCACATCGTTGCGGATGATTCTGTCCACCTCGCGGCGAACTTCTTCGGAAATTCCATCAATACGCTGATAGCTCATTTTTTCCTCCTGACAAAACAACGGACAGGTTGCTGCACATCCTGCACAGCTCATTTGATGAAAAAAGGCAGGGAAAGCCATGTGAAAACTGACTTTTCCCTGCCGAAAGGGGACTACATCCCATGCTTCAGGCTCAGCGCGGAATTTCCTCCATGATGAAGCATTCCACCACGTCGCCTTCCTTGATGTCGTTATGACCCTCCAGGCTCATACCGCATTCAAAGCCAGCCGCCATCTCCTTGGCGTCTTCCTTATAATGCTTCAGGCTGCTCAGCTTGCCTTCAAAGACCACCACGTTGTCACGCAGCAGACGCACCTGTGCGTTGCGCTGCATCTTGCCATCGGTCACATAGCAGCCAGCAATCACGCCAGCGCCCGTGATCTTGAACACATTGCGCACCTCGGCATGACCCAGCAGCACCTCGCGGAATTCCGGTGCCAGCAGACCCTTCATGGCCAGCTCCATGTCCTCGATGGCCTTGTAGATCACCGTGTAGAGGCGCACGTCCACCTTCTCGCGCTCCGCCGTGTCACGGGCAGAGGCATCGGGGCGGATGTTGAAGCCAATGATGATGGCGTTGAAGGCGCTGGCCAGATTCACGTCGTCCTTGGTGATGGCACCGGCCGCGCTGTGCAGCACGCGCACCTTGACTTCTTCGTTGCTCAGCTTCTCCATCGCCTGCTTGACGGCTTCCACAGAACCCTGCACGTCCGCCTTGATGATGAGGTTCAGGTTCGTCTGCTTGCCAGCTTCCAGGTTGGAGAACATGTTTTCCAGACTGATCTTCGCCATCGACGCTTCACGGGAGGCCTTGAGCTTCGCCTTGCGCTCCTCGGCCACCTGACGGGACAGGCGGTCGTCACCAACAGCCTGCATCTCATCACCAGCGGAAGGCACTTCGTCAAAGCCCATGATTTCCACAGGCACGGAGGGACCGGCTTCCTTCACCTTTTCGCCACGGTCGTTGATCAGCGCACGCACACGGCCACTGGCCATACCGGCGATGATGTTGTCGCCCACGCGTAGCGTACCGTTCTGCATCAGCACGGTCGCCAGAGGGCCACGCGCCTTGTCCAGCTTCGCCTCGATAATCACGCCGTGACCCAGACGATTCGGGTTGGCGCGCAGTTCCATCGTGTCCGCCTGCAACAGAATCATTTCCAGCAGATCGTCCACGCCCATGCCGGTCTTGGCGGAAACGGGACACATGATCGTATCGCCGCCCCAGTCTTCGCAGACAATGCCATACTGGGTCAGGTCGGTCTTCACGCGCTCCGGATCGGCTGCCGGCTTATCCATCTTGTTGATCGCCACGATGATCGGCACATCCGCCGCCTTGGCGTGGTTGATAGCCTCCACCGTCTGGGGCATCACGGAGTCGTCAGCTGCCACCACCAGAATCGCGATGTCTGTCGCCTGAGCGCCACGGGCACGCATCGCCGTGAAGGCCTCATGGCCGGGCGTATCGAGGAAGGTGATGTCGCGACCATTCATCTTGACGGTGTACGCACCGATGTGCTGCGTAATGCCACCGGCTTCGCCCACGGTCACGCGGCTCTTGCGGATATAGTCCAGAAGAGACGTCTTGCCGTGATCGACATGACCCATGATGGTCACCACCGGCGGACGCGGCTGGAGGTTTTCCTCCGTATCGTCGAAGTTCTCCGCAATCAGCTGATCTTCCGCCGTCACTTCGGGCTTCTTTTCCAGCGTGATGTCGAAGTCGGCACAGACCAGCGCAGCGGTGTCAAAATCAATTTCACTGTTGATGGTCGCCATGTTGCCCAGCAGGAACAGCTTCTTGATGATTTCAGCACCCGTCTTACCAATCTTTTCGCACAGGTCACGCACGACAATCGTATCGCCGTTCATGAACGCATGCTCAATCTTGATGGGCGCCATCATCTGCTGCGCAGAGGGCTTCTTCATGCGGCTGCGCTTGCCGCCGCGTACCACCTCGTCATCATAACCGCTGTAACCGGCATCGCGGCTGAGCTGCTTGCGGTTGCGCGCCACATGCTCCGGGTCATGCTGCCGAATGTAGTTCTTCTTGTTCGGATCGTAGTTGGAGACGCGCTCCTTCCCGATCTCCTGCGGCACCTCCGGCACCATCAGCTTGCCACGGCCAATGCCGCCGCTCTGCGGACGATTGCCGTTCCCCTGCCGATTCTGGAAGCCACCGCCCTGCGGACGCGCACCATTGCCGCCATTCTGCGGACGCGCCACAAACGGGCCATTACCGCCCTGACGCGGCTGGAACGTGCCATTGCCACCCTGACGCGGCTGACTGCCCTGCGGACGCGCCACAAACGGACCATTGCCACCCTGACGCGGCTGGTTGCCCTGCGGACGCGCCACGAACGGGCCATTGCCACCCTGACGCGGCTGATTGCCCTGCGGACGATTGCCCTGCTGCGCCTGTCCCTGCGGACGGGGCTGTGCAGGCCGCGGCGGACGAATCACGTTCGGCGCCAGACCAACGGGCTTGGGCGGCAGCGCCTGACCGGGACGGGAAATAATCTGACCGATCGCCGGCTTCTTGGGCGCTTCCTCGGCTTTGGGGGCAGCTTTCTGCTCCGGCTTCTCCTCTGCCTTGGACGCGGCCTTCTGCTCCGGCTTTTCCTCAGCCTTGGGGGCAGCCTTCTGCTCGCTCTTGTCGGCTTTGGGGGCATTCTTCTGCTCGCCCTTGTCGCCCCTGGGGGCATTCTTCTGTTCGCCCTTGTCGCCCCTGGACGCATTCTTCTGCTCGCCCTTTTCAGCCTTGGGCGCATTCTTCTGCTCGCCCTTGTCGGCCTTGGGCGCACTCTTCTGCTCGCCCTTTTCCGCCTTGGGCGCGCTCTTCTGCTCCGGCTTTTCCGCCTTGGGCGCGCTCTTCTGCTCGGCTTTTTCCGCCTTGGGCGCTGCCTTCTGCTCCGACTTTTCCGTCTTGGGCGCTTCGGTCTTCTGCTCCGGCTTTTCCGCCTTTGCAGCTTCCGCTTCCTGACGCGCCGCATTCACGGCAGCCTGTTCGTCGTCATCCAGCATCACATAGGCCTTGGAATGGTCGGAGATGCGCTTCTGCTCTTCGGCACGCTTCTCCTCTTCCGCCTTTTCCTCGCGGCTTTTGATAAATCCAGTTTCCATTGCGCGCAGGGACTTGGCCAGTCCATCCGCACTGCGGCGGATACGGGACGCATCGTCCCGCACCTTGGCCGCATCAACCGTCAATTCCTTAATAGCATCCTTCAGCTTCACTTTCGTCATTCGACGCTCGCACCCCCGCCATGATTTTCCGATCTCATTTGTTGCACATGCTCGTCAAGTCCTTCACTGGAAATGACCTGCCTGATCTGGCTGGCCAGGCCGCCCTTTGCGACCGCCATCGCCATGCCCGGACGCCCCGTGGCCTCCTGGAGCAGTCCCTGCGGCAGCAGTGCCAGCAAAACACCGGCATGCTGACATGCACCGCAGTATTTATCCTGAGTGGCTTTGGATGCGCCGCTGTCCAGTAGCAGCAGGTCGCATTCTCCACCACGAATTTTTTTCAGGCAGCCATCCTCACCGAAGGTCGCCTGTCGTGCGCGGACGCACAGTCCCATCAGACCGCGCAGCTTCTGGGATCCTTCCTTTCGGGAAAGTTCCCCCTGTTCCCTGTTCATTCGCGACTGTTCTCCTCCGCTTCTGTCTGGGCAAGCTGCGCCAGCTCCTGCCGCAGGCCTTCACAGACCTCCGGGCTGAGCTGCACTTCCAGCTGACGTTCCAGCTGTTTCTGCCGGATGGCACGCATCAGGCAGCTTTCCTGTCGGCACACATACGCGCCGCGACCGGGTTTCTTGCCGCCCGGATCCATCGACACGGTACCGTCTGGTGCGCGGACAACGCGAATCAGCTCCCGTTTGGGCTTGCTCTCCCGGCATCCGACGCACATGCGCATGGGGATTTTCTTCGGCTTCATCAAGGCTCCTTTGGGCGGCAGCAGCAGTTATTTCCGCTTTCTCCGCCGATTCTCGTTTCCTGGCGTTTTCCCGATCCGTTTACAGCAATCCGATTTACAGCGTATCGTCCTCGTCGGGGAGGATTTCCGGCGTTTCCAGCGCCTCATAACCCGCATAGGGCTGGAAATCTTCGGGCAGCAGCTGCTCTTCTTCCTCCACCTGCGGCATGGCCGCCGCCATCTGCTCGGCGTACTGGGACTGGCTCTTGATGTCGATTTTCCAGCCCGTCAGCTTGGCCGCCAGACGTGCATTCTGACCTTCCTTGCCGATGGCCAGGGACAGCTGATTGTCCGGCACCACCACGATGCAGGAGCGCTGGCCGCTCGCCTCGGTGTACACCTCGCGGACATTGGCCGGGTTCAGCGCGTTGGCAATGAACTCCGCCGGATTCTCGCTCCACTTGATGATGTCAATTTTTTCGCCGCGCAGCTCATCCACCACACGAGTTACGCGATCGCCGCGCTGGCCGACGCATGCGCCCACCGGATCGATCATCGCATCGGTGGAGTGCACCGCCATCTTCGTGCGGCTGCCGGCCTCACGGGCAATGCCCTTGATCAGCACCTTGCCACCGGCGATTTCCGGCACTTCCATCTCGAAGAGGCGCTTGACCAGGTTCGGATGCGTGCGGCTGACGCGCACCTGGGGTCCACGCCGGGTGGTATCGTCGCCACGCTGCACTTCCAGCACATACACCTTGAGGTGGTCGTCCATGTCAATATTTTCGTCGGG
>CAZGKQ010000045.1:3283-4939 GCA_964526125.1 uncultured Faecalibacterium sp. | reverse complement strand
GAAATCTGGTCGGCCGGCTTTTCCACCTCTTCCACAATCAGGCGGCGCGTGTAGACGTGGATTTCACCCGTCGTGCGGTCAATCGTCGCGCTGATGTTATTGGCGGAGGGTTCCGCCTCGCCCTTGGCACGGTTCTTGGCGTAGGCCTTTTTCAGCGCCTCCTCCACCGTGGAAAAGAGCATTTCCTCACTGATTCCTTTTTCCCTGCACAGCAGGCAAATCGCTTCCACCAGCTCGCGGTTCTGCGTATTCACCTGCGGCGCTGCTGTTGTTTTGGTCTTTCTCATCTAGAGCATCCACCTTAAATTTATTCAGTTCTTTGTCCAAAGAAGGCGTTATTTCTGCGATTCCTTCACTTTTCCAGCCTCTTCATCGCCGGAAAGATCGACCGTTTCCACGCCTTCCATGTCCACAACAGGTTTCACCAGAGAGGCTGCCTTCCGTGCCAGGCGCATTTCCACTCCGTCCACCAGAAGCACCATGTCCTGCCGGTCAAAATCCGTCAGGATGCCTGTAAAGCTCTTGCGACCGTCCATCGCCTTGAAGAGGTGAACTTCCACCTCTTCGCCAATCGCGCGTTCAAAATCGCGATCCTTCTTCAACGGACGGTCAATGCCCGGCGAGGACACCTCCAGAAAATCGAAATCATACGATTCCACCAGAGGCATGACCGCCCGGTGATACCGTTCGCAGTCATCCAGCGACATTCCTTCCGGTCTGTCCACATAGATGCGCAGGAATTTGCCCGTATTCTCCCTGTCCAGGCACACGTCCACCAGTTCATAGCCCAGTTCATCAGCCAGCCGCTGGCACTTGGGCGTGACCACCGTTGTCAGCTCCGCTTTCGCCATCGTCCTCACCTCGTTTTCTTTACCACAGCCGAATCCACCTCGGAAAGGCACGCAATCAAAAAGAGTGGTTCCCATCACCCGTCAGCACCAGTGGCCGCTCAACGGGCATACCATGCCCATGAAGAAGCCCTCCAATGCCGCCAAGCCATGTCCACTCTCAGATGTCAAGCCCTTCTTTCTGCACTCCGCAACACCGGACTGACCCGGCTGAAAAATCGCACAACCTGCCTGGCAGGAGGTGCGTCATGGATTCACGCCTATCAGTATACCACACATTTTCAAGGAATACAAGCATTTTCACGACCTCCGGGAAGATTTTCGTTTCAATTAACAGCGTTTTTCTGCTCAGATTCGGTCAAAGTGACCGCATCGCATTCTTTTTCTGCGAAATTTGTTGCCGATTCGCATTTTTCGTGCTATGCTGGAAAGCGGAGAACAACCGATTTTCCACAGGAGGCTTTGTCATGGAATGCACCCTATGTCCCCGTGCCTGTCATGCCCTGCGCACGCCCGAAAGCGGTCACGGCTTCTGTCAGCTGCCGGAACGGATGCTGATCGCCCGAATCGCGCCGCATCTCTGGGAAGAACCGCCCATTTCCGGCAAAAACGGTACCGGCGCCATTTTCTTTTCCGGCTGCACGCTCCGCTGCGCCTATTGCCAGAATGCCGACATCAGCCACCGCAATCAGGGACGTCCTTTCACCCCGGCGGAACTGGCAGACAGCATGCGCCGCCTGGAAGCGATGGGCATGCACACCATTTCCTTCATCACCGCCACGCCCTATATTCCTCAAATTTTGGAGGC
>CAZGKQ010000045.1:0-3183 GCA_964526125.1 uncultured Faecalibacterium sp. | reverse complement strand
CGCGGCACACTGATCCGCCACCTGATTCTGCCCGGCCTGACCAGCGAAAGCTGTCAGCTGCTGGACTGGGTGAAGGAATCGCTGCCAGAGGGCGTTCCGGTCAGTCTGATGCGTCAGTATATTCCCTGCAACAACGTCAATATTCCAGGGCTGACCCGTTCCATCACCAACCGGGAATATCACCGCGTCCGTAACCACATGCTGGCGCTGGGGCTGCCAGGCTATTTGCAGGAGCCGGAAAGTGCTTCAGCAGACTTTGTGCCGCTTTTCTGTCAGGATGAAAGCTTCATCTGACCAAGTGACGGACAAAACCACACGCAAAAAGACACATCGCCGTTGTTCATCGAACGGGAGCGATGTGTCTTTTTCTTTGGGTGAATTTTCCCGGTTTACTCCGGCTGTTTTTCTTTTTCCTGCAATTTTTTCAGTGCGGCCAGCGCGGCAGCCTGTTCCGCCTGCTTCTTCGTTTTCCCCACGCCACGCGCCAGTTCCTGCCCAAAGCGGCTCACCGATGCCTCAAACGTGCGGTCGTGCGGCGGTCCGGACTGTTCCACAATCTCATAGGTCGGCGCTTCGTTGCCGTCGCGCTGCAAATACTCCTGCAATGCGCCCTTGCTGTCCTGCATGGGACGCTTCACGTCCTCCGGGCGTGGCCAGCAGCGCACAATGATTTCCCGTGCCGCATCCATACCGCCGTCCAGATAAACCGCCGCCAAAATCGCTTCCATCGCGTCACACAGGACGGACGGCTTTTCGCGGCCACCGGTCAGTTCCTCGCCGCGATCCATCAGCAGCGCCTCGCCCACATGCAACTTCTTCGCAACCTGCGACAGGTTCGCCTCGCAAACCGACAGCGCGCGCAGATGCGTCAGCTGTCCCTCATGGCAATCCGGATGGCTGGCGTAGAGAATATCCGACATAATATATTGCAGCACCGCGTCCCCCAGAAATTCCAGGCGCTGATTATCCTCCGGCCCCATGGACGGATGCGTCAGCGCCCGGCGAAGCAGTGCCGGATTTTTGAACTGATAGCCCAACGCCTGTTTGAACCGCTGCATGGTGGGTATCCTCCCTTTTTGTCCTGTTCCTCGCAAAATCTGTTTCATTCATGGCAAACAGCCTCCGCCGTTTCCGGAGGAGGCCGCATGCCCCAACAATTGATGATCGCCTTACTTGTTCGCGTCGATGTACTTCACCACGTCGCCCACCGTCTTGAGCTTCATGATCTGGTCATCTTCCACCGTAATGCCAAAGGTATCCTCCACGTCCATGATCATCACCATCACGTTCGCCGAGTCGGCCTTCAGGTCTTCTACCAGGCGGCTGGATTCAGTCACCGTATCAGGATTAACCTTCATCTGCTTGACGATCATTTCCTTAAGCGTATCAAAGGTAGACATATTTTTTCCTCCAGATTTTCAAATTTTTGAATTGGCCTTTTTCAGGCCTCAGCTTCCGTCTGCGCAGCCATTTGAGCCACGCCCTTTTCGATGATGTCCACCACATGGCCGTTCACCATCTTAATCACCTGATCCACCGCGCAGGAGAATGCGTGGGCATTGCTTGACCCGTGCGCCTTGACCACAGCGCCCTGCACGCCCAGAAGCGGTGCGCCACCAACCTCGTTGTAGTTCAGCGTCTGCTTCAGGCGACGAAGCGCCGGTTTGGCCAGCATCGCCCCCAGCTTAGAACGCGTGTCCGCCATGAATTCCTGCTTCATGGTCTTCATCATAAACAGCGCCACGCCCTCGGTGGTTTTCAGCACGAGGTTACCGGCAAAGCCGTCCGCCACGCAGACATCCGCCGTATCGCTGAACAGGTCGCGAGCTTCCACGCTGCCGACAAAGTGGTACGGAGCTTTCTGCATCATCGGGAAGGCTTCCTTCACCAGTGCATTGCCCTTTTCGTCCTCCGCGCCGATGTTGATGATCCCAACGCGAGGCTTTTCCAGCCCCATCACGCCGCGCATGTAGGCATCGCCCATCACGCCGAACTGCGTCAGATATTCCGGCTTGCAATCCACATTCGCACCGCAGTCGATCAGCAGGAAGTAGCTCTTGCCGTTGGGCAGCATCGGTGCCAGTGCCGGACGCTCAATGCCCGGAATTCGCCCCAGACGGAACATGCCGCCTGCCAGCACCGCGCCGGTGGAACCAGCCGACACAAAGCCGTCCGCTTCCCTGTTGCGCACAGCCAGCATGCCCATGACCGTTGCGGATTTCGTCTTTTTCCGCACGCCGAGCACGGGGGATTCATGATTGCTGATGACCTCCGGAGCATCCAGCAGCGTGATCCGGTCGCGCACATCCTGCGCTCCTGTCAGGTACTTTTCCATTTCCGGGATGATACCGGCCAGCGTCACCGTCAATTCCGGATTACGCCGCAATGCCTCTACCGTTCCCTCAACCGGTGCCTGGGGTGCCAGATCGCCGCCCATTGCATCCACAAAGATTCGCATGCTTTCCCACATTCCCCTCTGCTTGCCTGAACCCACGAAAAACGACATGCTGCCAATTTTCACGGGCATGCTGCTATTTTATCACATCCGCAGGGCATTTTGCAAGCCCCTGCGGCGCATTCTAATCGACCTTTCACCTGATTGCAGAAACTGATTCACGGGCTGACGCTCAATCCAATGCCCAGGCCACCCTCGCCAATATGGCATGACACGCCCAGCGACAGATAATCGTTGAGCATCGGCAAATGCGGAAACGCCTCCCTGACGCGGCCAATCCACTTTTCTGTCGCCTCCCGGGAGGCGCTGGAGGCCGTCAGCAGCGTCACCTTACCCTGACGAACCGCCTCGGTAAACCGCGTTTCCAGATCATGTCGCACCGCTTCGATCATCGTTTCCTGCGCCTTGCCCATGCCACGCGCCTTTTTGTAGGAAGTCAGTGTCCCCGTGGTGAAATACAGGATGGGCTTAATATGCAGCAGCGTCCCCACCAGCGCCGATGCCGTGCTGATGCGACCGCCGCGTTTCAAATGTTCCAGCGTTTCCACCGCCACATAGATGCACATTTCCTCGCGCACCTTTTCCAGCTTCCGCCTGATTTCTGCGGCGGAAAAGCCTTCCTCGCGCAGGCGAATCGCATCCAGCACCGTCACATGCAGCGGCGTCGCCACGCGCCCATTGTCCACCACATGCACGCGCCCCTGATAGGGCTGCTCCTCCGCCAGCGC
>CAZGKQ010000044.1:0-9936 GCA_964526125.1 uncultured Faecalibacterium sp. | reverse complement strand
TTTTTTGAATCGTCAGGATATATCAGAAAAATTTACTTCTGGAACTTCTCCCATCTCTCGCGGAAGTAATGGGCGGCCATCTTGGGTTTGCGATCCCGGGTGAACAGCCCCTTGCGGTTGCCACCGGCGCGCATCGGCCCCTGCGCCGTGCCGAAGTCGGCGAAGTTCCACGGGGTTTCGCCAATCACGAAGGGACGCTCGTCCAGACAGGCGTTGATGGCTTTGTAGAATTCCACCTGGAATTCCTCGGTGAACATTTCGTGGCCGTGCAGACCGGCGATGGTGTCCGCACCGTATTCGGAGAGGATGGTGGGTTTGTTGACCGTCGCCCAGTAGTCCAGCTCCATGCGCATGGCGTAGGCCGCGGCTTCCATGTCGCCGGAGAGGTTGTACCAGCCGTAGTAGCGGTTGATGCATACCACGTCCATGGAGGGAATGGTGATGTCGCGCGTGTAATTATTCTGGCAGCCGACCAGCGTGACAGGCCGATCCTGCGGATCAAGCTGATGTGCCAGCTCATAAAGCGGATGCCAGTAATCATAGGCGGATTGCGGATGCTCGTCCGTATTCGGCTCGTTGCCAAGGCTCCACAGGACAATGCAGGGATGATTTTTGTCACGGGCGATCATGTCTGTCAGCACCTGACGGTGATATTCCTGCGTGCCCCACTGGTAGGGGTCGACCGGGCCAGCGCTGATGCCCACGGCCGGCGTTTCTGCAATGATGACAATGCCTTCGCGGTCGCACAGGGACAGCATTTCCTCCGCATAGGGGTAGTGGCTGGTGCGGAAGGCGTTGGCGTGCAGCCAGTGGAACAGGTTGATGTCTGTGACGTTCAGGCACTGGTCAAGGCCACGGCCGTGGAAGAAGGAATCTTCGTGTTTACAGGGACCATGGAAGTGGAAAGGCTTGCCGTTGATGAGGAACTGACAGCCGTCCACGCGAACCTCGCGAATGCCGAAGGGCTGCTCGTAGGTATCCTCGCCGAAGGTGACACGCGCCGTGTAAAGATACGGTGTGCCGGGATAAGGTTCCCAGAGGTGCGGCTGATCGACTTTGACGAAGCCGGATGCGCCCTCCGCCGTGGCGACGGGATGGTTTTCCGCGTCGAGAATCGTTAGATGTATGTCGCCCTCGCCGTGTGTTTTCACCTCGTAGCGAACGGTACCGTCCATGCTGGGGACGAGGGTTACATCGGCAATGTAATTCACCGGCGTGGTGTACAGGCGCACGGGGCGCGTGATACCGGCATAGTTGAAGAAATCGAAATTGGGCAGGTTGATGCCCTTTTCCTGCTGAAGGCGCTTTCCGGCTTCCACGCTGGGAATGCCGGGGTTATCCGAGCCGAAGAAGGACGTGCCGCCCTCGTTGCCGATGGGCAGGGTAGTATGATTGATGGTATTATCCACCTCAATTTCCAGCAGGGCGGTTGTTCCGGGCTGGAGATGGTCGGTCACGTCGGCCTCAAAGGGCAGGAAACCACCGCGATGCGTGCAGAGCAGTTCACCGTTGAGGAAGACGCGAGCATTGTGCGTCACCGCATCGAAGCGGAGCATCAGGCGCTGACCGCGCAGCAGTGACGGAACCGCAAACGTCCGGCGATACCAGCACAGGCCGACATGACGGCGGAATTCCGGGTCAGCGGACTGGTCGTTATAGGAGGCAGGCACGGCAATAGACTGCCACGGAGCATCCTGATGCAGACGGAAGTCCCAGACACCGGAGAGATCCAGCACGGTTCGGGATGCGTTGGACTGAGGATAAAGCATGGGAAAACCTCCTTTGATGAATATTGATGAAAGAAATCATGTTGACAAAATGTTTTGATAATCAGGTGAAACGGGAAGAACCAAGGGTTGCGCCGCAGCTTTCGCGGACAATCAGCGAGCATTCCAGCTTATGACTGATGGGCGTGGTGCTGCCGCCGTCGAGGGCGTTGATCAGTTCTGCCATGGCGAAACTGCCGCGCTCCGTGGCGCGAAGGTCAACGGTGGTCAGCGGCGGATTGAGATACTGGGAGAAGAAATCGTTGTCGCAGCCGATCAGTGCAACATCCTGAGGAACATTCAGCCCGGCCTTCTGAAGCTGGCTTAAAACGCCCAGCGCGCAGACATCGTTGATGGCGACGATGGCGGTCGGCAGTGCATGGCGCGGCGTGGCGGCCAGCATCCGGGCGACACCGATTTCACCGGATTGCGGCGTAAAACCGGTGGGGTAGACCAGCTGTTCTTCCTCCGGAATGCCGATTCGCTCCATGGCGCGGCGGTAGGCAAGAATACGCGCATCGGAAAAACGGACATTTTGCGTGCCGCCGATGAAGGCAATATGGCGATGCCCCAGATTGATCAGATGCGCCATGCTCTTACGCACCGACTCAAAGGAATCGGAGGCAATGTTGATGCTGGGCATGCCTTCAATCAGAGGCCCGATGGTCACAACAGGCATTTCCCGGTTCAGGCGGCGAAGATTATCCAGAATGGATTCGGCTGGACCATCCTCAACAAGGCCACCGGTCAACGCCACGCCATCAGGATGATGCTCCAGAATGCGGCGAATCATTTCATCGCTGGAAACCACACCCGGTTCGTGGCACCAGACCTGAAGGGAATAGCCGCGCCGGGATGCCTCTGTTTCTGCACCGTGGCAAAGCATGGAGCAGTAGGGGTTGTCAAAATCGCCAATGACCAGGCCAAGCGTGCCTTTATGCTTCTCCTGGGGATGAATGTGGGCGGCGGATGGCTGATAATGAAGCTCGTCAATGGCGGCCTGCACCTTCTGGCGCGACTTGGCGGAGATACTTCCGCCGGACATGGCACGGGACACGGTGGCGATGGACACCCCGGCGCGTGCCGCGACATCATAGATCGTGACTTTGCTGCTCTCCAAGAGAACAACCTCCTTTTGGGAAGAAAACCTTCCGGTTCACACATGATTATAACAGGATTTTTGTAAGAAATCAAGTGCTTACACAAAAACGGTGAAAATTTTTCGGTGAAACCGAGTTCAATATGGCGACATTAAGACCTTTTCAAACATTTTTTCAAAAACCTCTTGACAAGAGGAATGATGGAATGTATAATAAGGTCATCAAGGAACATCAAAGCCACAAAGACGGAGAATGCGTTTTTGTAAGCAGAAATGTAAGCGAAATGAAACCGGTGTGGAAGCTGGTGAAAGGCCGAACATGGAAGCAAAGATGTTCACTGAAAACCGGATCGGACGGGATAACCCGTTCAGATAGAGAAAACGAGGAGGAACCAAGTTATGAAGAAGCTGTTGTCTCTGGTGCTGGCTGCGATCATGGTGCTGTCCATGGCGAGCTTTGCGGCGGCGGAGGAGAACCAGACCCTGACCATCGTGGCGTGGGACGTGAGCACCACGGCCTACCTGCAGGCGCAGAAGGAAGCCTTCGAGGCGACCCATCCCGGCGTGACCATTGAGTATGTGGACGTTTCCTCTCAGGACTGGGACACCAAGGCGGGCGTGATGCTCTCCGGTGGCGACGAGAGTGACCTGTACATGGTCAAGCAGAACATCAACATCATGAACTGGGCGCAGCAGGGCTTTGCTGAGCCTCTGACGGACTACATCGCCAACTCCAACTACGATCTGTCCGGCTTCGTGGGCATGGAACCCAACTACGCTGTGGATGGCGTGCAGTACGCGCTGCCGTTCCGCTCTGACTACTGGGTGCTGTTCTACAACAAGACCCTGTTCGACGAGGCTGGCGTGGACTATCCCACCAACGACATGACGTGGGAAGAGTACAAGGAACTGGGCGCCAAGATGACCAACAACGGTAACAGCAAGTATGGTATTCATAACCACACCTGGCTGTCCGCCATCGTCAACTTTGCTGTGAACGACGGCGTGAATACGCTGCTGGACGGTGAATATTCCGACCTGGCTTACTTCTACAACCTGGCGCTGGCCATGGAAGATGAAGGCATCTGCCGTCCCTATCCTGAAGTGAGTGCGGCTGGCCTGCACTATTCTGGTGCGTTCCAGACTGGCGACACGGCCATGATGCCGATGGGCTACTGGTACGTTGCGACCCTGATCAACAACATCAAGAACGGTGTCTGCGACTTCGAGTGGGGCATCACGGCGCTGCCGCACAAGGAAGACGTTCAGGCTGGTTCTTCCTTCGGTAACCTGACCGGTATCATGATTAACAAGAAGTCCGACAAGAAGGATCTGGCCTGGGAATATGTGTCCTGGCTGTGCGGCCCGGAAGGCGCTCAGGTGACGGCTTCTACCGGCAATCGTCCGGCGTGGGTTTCCGGCGAAGTGGCGGAAGTGCTGGCGGCCATCGACGGCTTCCCGCAGGATGAAAACTCCAAGGCTGCGCTGCTGCCCTCCATGGTTTCCATCGAGATCGGCGTGAGCGACAAGCTGGGCGACATTCAGAGCATCCTGAACGAAGAACACACCATGATCATGACTCGTGAAATCAGTGTCGAGGAAGGCATTGAAGAAATGAACGAGCGCGTGGCGGAACTCTACGAATAATCAAAACAGGTTTACCTGGGCGGGGAGGGCGACAAAAACTCGCTCTTCCCGCCTGGTTTTATCAAAAACAAACGCATGCTGAAGGGGGAGACCTGACATGGCTGATACCGTTGTGAAGCAGCGCAGGCATACGATGAGTAAGCTGGAAAGGAAAAATACCCTGATTGCTTACTCTTTCCTTGCACCTAATTTTCTGGGCTTTGCCATTTTTACGCTTATTCCTGTCATTTGCGCCATTCTGCTGGCGTTTGTGGAGTGGAATGGCGGCGATATCAGCAATGCCAAGTGGGTCGGATTGCAGAACTTTGCAGAAATCTTCAAGGTGCAGAAGGTGGCCGATAAATGGGCCAAGGGAGAATATCTCTACTTCTTTAACCGCGTCGATCTGGGTATCGCGCTGAAAAACACCGTCTTCTACGCCTTGATTAACGTGCCGCTGACGCTGGTATGCGCCATTGCGCTGGCGATGGCACTCAACAAGGCCGTGAAGGGCGCAGTGGTTTTCCGCACCATCTTCTTCTTCCCGTATGTTGCGTCGATGGTGGCCATTTGTGTCTGCTGGAACTTCATGTTGATGAAGGATGGCCCGATTAACCAGTTGATTATGGCGTTGGGCATCAATTTCAACAAATCATGGACGGCAGATTCGACGATGGCCATGTGGGCGATCATTCTGGTTAGCGTATGGCGCTCCATGGGCTACTACATGATTATTTATCTGGCAGCCCTTCAGGGTGTACCGCGCGAGCTGTACGAAGCAGCGACGGTGGATGGCGCAAATAAGTGGCAGCAGTTCCGCAACGTGACGCTGCCGCAGATTAAGCCCACCACCTTCTTCTGCACCATCATGCTGATTATTGGCAGCTTCAAGATCTACGACACGGTCGCTATCATGACCAACGGCGGTCCGGGACGCGCAACGAAGATGCTCGTGACGTACATCTACGATACCGCGTTCGTCAACGTCCGCTACGGTCAGGCCAGCGCCATTGCCATGGTGCTGCTGGCGATTGTGCTGATTGTGACCATCATTCAGTTCGCGAATGAGAAGAAATTCTCGAATGATTAAGAAAGGAGGAAAAACATCATGACAACTTCTGCTGCGACGCATCAAAAGGCCATCCGTAAGGATAATCCGATTATGAGAATTGTCGGCAAGGTGCTGCTCTATGCGGTGCTGATCGGACTGGCACTCTTCACCCTGATTCCGTTTGTCTGGATGATTTCCTCCTCTCTGAAGCTGGATCATGAGGTGTTCCAGTATCCGATTCGCTGGATTCCGGAAACCTTCCACTGGGAGAACTACCGTGTGATCTGGGAACGCGTGCCGCTGCTGACGTATTTCAAGAACACGGCGTTCATTGCGTTGACGGTGACGATTTTGCAGACGCTGACATCCTCTTTTGCGGCTTATGCGTTTGCAAAGCTGAATTTCAAGGGACGCGATGTGCTTTTCATTGCCTACATTGCGACCATTGCGGTGCCGTGGCAGGCGTACATGCTGCCGCAGTTTATCATGATGAAGTCCATTGGCCTTTATGATACGCTGTGGGCCATGGTGGTGCTTCAGGCATTCAGCGCTTTCGGCGTGTTCCTGATGCGACAGTTCTATCAGGGTATTCCCACGGAACTGTGCGAAGCAGCACGCATCGACGGCCTGAGCGAATACGGCATCTGGGCGAAAATCATGCTGCCCCTGTCGACGGCGGCCATTGCGACGCTGGTGATTTTCACCTTCGTTGGCACATGGAACGACTTCATGGGACCGATGATTTACCTGACCAAGGATCAGAACAAGACGATTCAGGTGGGTCTGCGGCGCTTCATTCAGGAATACACGAGCGATTATCATCTGATTATGGCAGCGTCGCTGGTGTCGCTGCTGCCGGTGTCGGTTGTGTTCCTGTGCCTACAGAAGTATTTCATCGAGGGCATTGCGACAAGCGGTCTGAAGGGATAACTTTTCATCAGCTCAAATCCACAGGGCGGACAGGCATACAACGTCTGTCCGCCTGTTTTGAAAATGAAGGACAGGATGGAAGAAAAAATGGAAAAACAGCAATACGAGCAGGCAATGCAAAAGGCAGCGGAAAAATTCCGCTGGAGTGCAAAAATCGCTGCGGCGGCAGGAATTATTCCCTATAAAAGCGAAAAAGGACAGTGGGTGACGTCCCCCTACGACGGAAATGCCTGGTGGACGGGCGGTTTCTGGCCGGGGCTGATGTGGCAACTGTGGGCGGCTACGGGAGAGGAAACGTTCAAAACAGAGGCGCGCCGCGTGGAGGAGTTGCTGACGGCGGAATTCCGTTCTTTTGAGTACCTGAATCACGATGTGGGCTTCATGTATTTGCTTTCCTGCGGCGCGGACGCGAAACTCACGGGCGATCGTCAGGCGGAGATGGATACGATTCATGCGGCAAATCTGCTGATGGGGCGGTTCAATCCGGTGGGGTACATTCGGGCGTGGAATCATCCGGATCATCGCGGCTATGCCATCATCGACTGTATGATGAATCTGTCGCTGCTGTACTGGGCGAGTCGCAAAACAGGAGATCCACGATTCCGCAAGGTGGCGGAAATCCATGCGCAGACGGCACTGCGTGAATTCCTTCGTCCGGATGGATCGGTCAGCCACATTGTGGAGTTTGATCCGGAAACGGGCAAACGGGTGGCTGAACATGGCGGACAGGGCTATTGTCTCGGTTCGCAGTGGAGTCGGGGACAGGCGTGGGGTCTGTATGGCTTTACGCTGGCGTACATGAACAGCGAAAAGGCGGAATATCTGGCGGCAGCGGAAAAGATTGCGGCCAACTTCATCCGCCATATTCGTCCGGATGGCCTGACGGACTGCGATTTCTGTCAGCCGAAGGAGGAAGAGCGAATTGACAACATTGCCGGTGCGGTGGCGGCCTGTGGCCTGTTGGAAATGGAGAAAATGACAGGCCGGGCGGAATACCGCGACGCGGCGATTCGGTTAGTGGACGGCATGCTGACACATTCGGTGGACTGGACGGAAAACTGCTATGGTCTGTTGACGCAATGCACGGCCAGTTATCATGACGATGGCGCAGGACGGCACACGAACATTACCTACGGCGATTATTTTCTGGTGGAAGCGCTGGCGAAGCTGACGGGAACTGACCCGATGCTCTGGCGCTGAAAGGAGAAACCATGATAACGATTCTGGTGAAGGCGGCGGACGGTGCGCTGCTGGCCTGTGCGGAGCATGAAAACGACGTGCGCCTGTGTGTTGATGTGGTGTATGCGCCGGGCGACGTGGTGGAAATCCTCAGCAGCGAAGCGAAGCACCTGTGGGTGCAGATGGACGTGACGATGAAGCCGGGCGAGGTGTATCTGCCGGAAGGAAAAATGACCTGGCGCGTTCCAGCTGGGGAGCATCGGCTGGCCTACTGCCCCGGTGCATTCGAGGCGAAGCGCCATGTGATTACCGCACGCATCATGACGGCGGAGGAGATTGCCACCCGGCGCGATCTGGCATGCAATCCGTCGGATCTGCGTGGCGACACGGATTTCTATCCGCATTGCACGGCGAACGTGGAAACGCGCAACGAAGCATGCTTTTGCGCACGCAACGTGATCGACGGCATGCGCTGCAACAATTTCCACGGCGAATGGCCGTTTGAAAGCTGGGGCATTGGCGCGAGAGAGGATGCGTGGTGTCGGCTGGAATTCGGGCGCTGGGTGGACGTGGATGCGATGGCACTGACGTTGCGTGCGGATTTTCCCCATGATGCTTACTGGACAAGCGGCCATGTGGTGCTGTCAGATGGGACGGACGTGGCCTTCGACCTGCAAAAAACGGGCGACCGGCAGATGATTGAGTTGGGACATCACCGGGTGCGCTGGATGACGTTGGAACGCATGCAGAAGAGCGACGACCCCTCCGCCTTCCCGGCGCTGACGGAATGGGAAGTATACGGTGAGGATGGCGAATAAGATGGAAACAAGGGATTATTGGCTGAAAACGATGCTTCAAATCGCAGATCCTGTCCTCCGGAATCTGGCCGCAGGCACACTCCGGCAAAACATGCCTACGGAATTTCACCCGGATCGGGCGGAATACATGCATCTGGAAGCGCTGGGCCGAACGGCGTGTGGCATTGCGCCGTGGCTGGAGCTGGAAGGCCTGACGGGCAAGGAAGCGACGCTTCAGGCGGAATATCGTGCGCTGATGCGACAGGCGATCAGCAATGCGGTCAATCCGCAGTCTCCGGATTTCATGAATTTCACGGAAGGTTACGGTCAGGCGCTGGTGGACGCGGCTTTTCTGGCGCATGGCATCGTGCGCGCACCGAAACAGCTGTATCATGCATTAGATGAAGAAACGAAACGTAATTTGACAGCGGCACTTCGCGCCACGCGCCGTTTTACGCCGTTTGCGATGAACTGGCTGTTCTTTTCCGCCATGGTGGAGGCGGCGCTGCGCGTGATGGGCGAAACGGACTATGATCTGACGCGCGTGGATTATGCCGTCAACATGTTTGAAGGCTGGTATCTGGGTGATGGCGTGTATGGCGATGGTCCCAAATTCCGCTGGGATTACTACAACAGCTTTGTCATTCAACCGATGTATCTGGATGTGCTGCGCACGTTTGCGGATGTGGGACGCGGCTATCACGAGCTGCTGGAAAAATGTCTGGTGCGTTCTGGGCGTTATGCGGCGGAACTGGAGCGAAATATCAACGCGGATGGCAGCTATCCGGTCATTGGGCGTTCGATTACCTATCGCTTTGGTGCGTTCCAGCTGCTTTCACAGGCGGCACTTCAGGATTTTCTGCCGCAGGAGCTTCCGGCGGCGCAAGTTCGCTGCGCCTTGACGGCGACCATCCGCAAGGTGATGGCACATCCGGGTACGCTGGATGCGGAGGGGTGGCTGCGCCCGGGCGTGTATGGCTATCAACCGGATTTGGCGGAGGGCTACATCTGCGTGGGAAGCCTGTACCTGTGTCTGGCGATATTTTTGCCGCTTGGGCTGCCGGAAACGGCGGATTTCTGGGCAAAACCGGATGCAGCGTGGACGGCCAAACGGATTTGGAGCGGCGAGAACATGATGCTGGATCATGCGGTGGATTGACCGGGTAATTGAAGGGGAATTTGTCCAATCTGGCGGCGCTGAACGACCTGATCGGGCCAGTGCTGCCGGATTGGACAGTCTGAGCGAACGAAAAGATTGAACCTGTGGTGTAAAGTTTGCTAAAAGACGAACAATTGACTGGCAAAAATGGAAGCGATGTTCGGAAAGTGAAAAAGCTTTCAAAAATTCTGAAAAAAAGATGAAAAACCGCTTGACGAAACCTTGAAACTGTAGTATACTAACAAAGCTGGTTGCGCGAGCCACTGCGAAAGCAGCGGCGGACGAAACCGGTACGAACCTTGAAAACGATACAGAACAAACAACGCAAA
>CAZGKQ010000043.1:8402-9962 GCA_964526125.1 uncultured Faecalibacterium sp. | reverse complement strand
TGGACGTGACGCCGCTGTCTCTGGGTCTGGAGACGGAAGGCCACATCTTCACCCGTCTGATTGACCGCAACACCACCATCCCCACCAGCAAGTCGCAGGTGTTCTCCACCGCGGCGGACGGCCAGACGACGGTTGAAATCAACGTCCTGCAGGGCGAACGCCAGATGGCGTATGACAACAAGTCTCTGGGTCGCTTCCAGCTGACCGGCATTGCGCCCGCGCCCCGTGGCGTGCCGCAGATTGAAGTCACCTTCTCCATTGACGCTAACGGCATCGTGAACGTTTCCGCCAAGGACAAGGCGACCGGCAACGAGCAGAAGATCACCATCACCGCTTCCTCCAACCTGACGGAAGAGGAAATCAACCAGCGCGTCAAGGAAGCCGAGCAGTACGCCGAGCAGGACAAGAAGCGCAAGGAAGAGGTTGAAACGCTCAACCACGCTGACTCCATGATTTATGAAATGGAAAAGCAGCTGCGTGAAAACGGCGACAAGCTCTCCGCCGAGGACAAGGCGACGGTCGAAAGCGAAATCGCCGAGTTCAAGAAGGTGCGCGAAGGCAACAACGCCGAGGAAATCAAGAACGCGATGGAGAGCTTCACCCAGAAGGTATATGCCATCTTCGGCAAGCTCTATCAGCAGCAGGGCGCGGATCAGGGTGCGAATCCTGACCAGCAGCCCGGTGGCCAGAATGCGGACGGCACCTATGAGGCGGACGGAGACATTCACTAATCTGCGACGTTGATTCCCCGATAAAATATCACAGCCGGGAGGCCAACATGGCGCCTCCCGGTATATTTGGGTAGACTGCTCTTGTTATTTCGAAAGGCAGGATGCCGATTCTCTCTGATTGAGGTGAACAAACGTGGCGAACAAGCGCGATTACTATGAAGTGCTGGGCATACAGAAGAACGCGACGGATGACGAAATCAAGCGTGCCTATCGCAAAAAGGCGAAGGAATGCCATCCCGACCTGCATCCCAACGATAAGGAAGCAGAGGCTCGCTTCAAGGAGCTGAACGAGGCCAACGAGGTGCTGTCCGACCCGGACAAACGTGCCCGGTACGACCAGTTTGGCTTTGATGGGCCGGATATGGGTGGCATGGGTGGCAATCCGTTCGGTGGCATGGATTTCAGTGGCATGGGCGGTATGGGCGATATTTTCGACCAGCTCTTTAACGGCGGCATGGGCGGCGGACGTAACCGGCACAAAGCACCCCGACAGGGCAACGATGTGCGCTACGAACTGCGCCTGACCTTTGAGGAGGCCGCGAAGGGCTGCCACAAGTCTGTAGAATTCTACCGCTATGAAAACTGCACGACCTGCGGTGGCAGCGGTGCGAAGCCCGGCACGAAGCCGCAGACCTGCTCCATGTGCAAGGGCACGGGGCAGATTCAGCAAAGTGGCGGCTGGATGACGACGGTGCGTACCTGCCCGGCCTGCGGTGGCACGGGTGAGGTGATTAAGGACAAGTGCAGCGCCTGCGGTGGCTCGGGTCGTACACGGGTACGCCGCACGCTGGAACTGGACGTTCCGGCTGGTGTGGATGACAACATTGTG
>CAZGKQ010000043.1:5924-8302 GCA_964526125.1 uncultured Faecalibacterium sp. | reverse complement strand
GGTACGCCGCACGCTGGAACTGGACGTTCCGGCTGGTGTGGATGACAACATTGTGCTGAGCAAGCGTGGTCAGGGCGAACCGGGCGTGAACGGTGGCCCGAACGGCGATTTGCTGATTCAGATCAGCGTGAAGCCGCACAAGCTGTTCCGCCGAGAAGGCACGAATCTGCGCCTGGAAGTGCCGATCTCCTTCACGCAGGCGGCGCTTGGCGCGGAAATCGACGTGCCGACGCTCGATGGCAGCGTGAAGTATACCATCCCCGAGGGAACGCAGACGGACACGGAATTCCGCATCAGCGGCAAGGGAATTCCGCGCCTTGGCACCAACAACAAGGGCGATCTGCTTTTCCGCGTGCGCGTGGAAACGCCGCGCCGTCTGACTGAAAAACAGCGCGAGCTGCTGCGTCAGTTTGATGGGGATGACAACGGTAGACAGTATGACCAGCGCAAGTCCTTTATTGAAAAGGTAAAGGATCTGTTCGACAAATAAACCCAGCAAAAAACATGAACAAACGCCGTCTTCTCGGTTCGGGAGGGCGGCGTTTTCTGAAATGACGGGGTTGAAAGTGCCGGAGAAAACAAAAAAACTGCATGCGCCTGATTTCTGTAGGGCACTGACTTGCTTTTTAGGGCATTGTGCTGTAAAATAGACAGGTGGAAGTCTGCGATTGGCAGGAGGTGAGGCGAAAGATGGCGCTGAAAGGGCGCAGGGAACGGAGAATCGGCGTGCTGCTGATGCTTGCGGTTTCCATGGGTGCTTTTTGGAGTCGCAGTGTCCCACTCTGCGTGGCGCTGCTGCTGACCATGCCGCTGGGGGCAACCTTCTTTGCCGCTTTCCATGCCCCGGAGGAGCGAATCGGAAGGGAAAACGTGCTGCTGCGTTCGGCGGCCTGTGTGCCATACATGATGCTGCTTCCACCGCTGCCAATGGTGCTGCGGATTCCCATGGCCGTCTGGGTAGTGGGCTGCGCAGCGGTGCTGTGGATTCCGCGAACCTGGCTGAATGAACTTCGTGCGGCTTTTTACTGGGCGGCGGTATCCCTGATGACGGTGATGCTCCTGATTTGCATGGCCGATGGCTATTATCAGGGAGACATTTTCGGCGGATTGTCTGCTGATCTGGTGAAGTGGATGACACCGGAAAATTCGCGTGCCAGCGTGTTGTATCAGGCGTACCGGAGCGGCATGGCCGGGCTGGATAACCGCAGAACGGCGGCGCTGAATCTGCTGAGCCTGACGACGAACGGCAACTGGCTTCCATGGCTGACGGAAGATGTGCTTCAGCAGCTGGAATGGAGTCTTCAGCGCACGCTGGAGCTGCTGCTGCCGACCCAACTGCCGGATTTGCTGGTCAAGGGCATCATGTTACTGTCGCTGGGGATGCTGCTCTTTCGGCGAAGGCTGGAAGGCGAAAAAACGGCACCACCACTGGAAAAATGGTACATGCCCACCTCACTGGGGCGGAGCATGGGCGTGCTGCTGCTCCTCAGCGTCGTGCAGTACATGACGGCTGACCTGACAGTGATGATGAGCGCGCAGATGCTGGGCTGCTGCGCCTTCTGGGCGTTTGCGGTGCAAGGGCTGGCCGTGATGCGGTTTGCCATGCAGAAAGAAGAGATGGGGCAGAAAAAGCAGATCCTGATGTTGCTGATGATGCTGCTGGTTCTGCCGATTGTGGCGCTGGCGACAGGCGTGCTGGATCAGCTGAAAGATATTCGTCAGCTGCGACCGGAAATGTGGGATGACGGCGACGACGACGATTTTTGAACGCGACAAAATAATTGATAAAATAACAGGAGGATACAGACCATGAAAGTGATTTTGCTGGAAGATGTGAAAGGTGTTGGCAAGAAGGATCAGATTGTGAACGCGGCAGACGGCTATGCGCGGAACTTCCTCTTCCCCAAGAAGCTGGCGGTGGAAGCCACCCCGGGCGCGATGAAGGGCGTGGAAAAGATGCGCAAGGCGGAGGCAGATCGCGAGGCACAGCGCCGGGCGGATGCGAATGCGCAGGCGGACAAGCTGCGCGGCAAGGTGATCAACATGTCTGTCAAGTGCGGCACGCAGGGACGGCTGTACGGCTCGATTACCAGCGCGGAAGTCGCCGAACAGCTCAAGGCACAGCACGGTGTGGCCATCGACAAGCGCGACGTGAAGTGCGAAAACATCCGTGCGGTGGGCGATGTGGAAATTGAAGTGCGCCTGTATAAGGATATTTCCGCCAAAATGGTGGTTCATGTGGAAGCGGCTCCGGCAAAATAATCCGTGAAGGATGGCACGGGAGCGATGACTTCATCGCCTTCAGCAAAAAATGTGGGAGGGGAACATGTCCGAATTTCGAGGCGTGACGCCGCCCAACAGCGTCGAAGCGGAGCAAT
>CAZGKQ010000043.1:0-5824 GCA_964526125.1 uncultured Faecalibacterium sp. | reverse complement strand
AACATGTCCGAATTTCGAGGCGTGACGCCGCCCAACAGCGTCGAAGCGGAGCAATCCGTTCTGGGCGCCATGCTCCAGGATACCAATGCGGTTCTGCAGGCGGCGGAGTCGCTTCAGGCGGATGATTTTTATCAACCGGCGCATCGCGAGCTTTTCGAGGCCATGATGCAGATTCACCGCCAGCAGCGTCCGGTGGACGTGGTGACGGTGGACGACGAACTGACCCGACGCGGAACGCTGGAAGGCATCGGCGGCACGGAATACCTCATGCGCCTGATGGGCAATGTCCCTACGACCGCCAACGTCAAGTCCTATGTGACGCTGGTGGCGGAAAAATCGACTCTGCGCAAGCTGATTAAAGCGGCGCAGGAGATTTCGCAGGAGTGCTACAGCCAGCAGAATCCGCTTCAGGAGACGCTGGGACATGCGGAAAAGGCGATTTTTGATATTGTCATGAACCGTGCGTCGGGCGAGTCATTGGTGCATGTGAAAGAGGTGCTGTACAACACCTACGCCAATATCGAGGAGCTGGCCAAGCTCAAAGGCGGTATTTCCGGCGTGCCGACGGGCTTTGTGGGGCTGGATCATATGCTCACGGGTCTGCATGGCGGCGAATTGATTATCATCGGCGCACGTCCGTCGATGGGTAAGACGTCGTTTGCCATGAACATTGCCGGGTATGCGTCCATCTACAAAAATAAGAGCGTCGCGGTGTTTTCGCTGGAAATGCCGCGAGAGCAGATTGCGTTGCGTATGCTCTGCTCCGACGCGAAGGTGAACATGCAGCGCGTTCGACAGGGAACACTGTCGGCGGATGACTGGATGAAGCTGGCCAAGTCGATTGGCCCGATTTCCAACTCGCCGATTTATATCGACGATACAGCCGGTATTACCCCGACGCAGCTGCGTTCACGCTGCCGCCGCCTGATGATGGACAAGGGGCTTGACCTGATTGTGGTGGACTATCTGGGTTTGATGCACGCCGATGGTAAGACGGAAAACCGCCAGTTGGAAGTCAGCGAAATCAGCCGCCAGCTCAAGGCGATTGCGCTGGAGCTGAAAGTGCCGCTGATTGCCTGCGCGCAGCTGTCCCGTGCGTCCACGACACGCGACAACAAGCGCCCGGCGCTGTCGGATCTGCGTGATTCCGGATCTATCGAACAGGATGCGGACGTGGTGATGTTCATCCACCGCGAAGGCTATTACGACCCGGAGACGGAAGACAAAAACGTGGGCGAAATCATCGTGGCTAAGCAGAGAAACGGTCCTCTGGGGACGGTGAAGGTGGCCTGGCTGAGCGATTATGCCACCTATGCCAATCTGGCACCGGAGGCCGCTACGTCCGGCGACGCGCCCTTCTGAGAACTTTCTGAAAAAATACAACACCCCTTAACAATCATGCGGAGGAAACAAACATGACGGTCAACCAGCTCGAAAACAACACCCGATTCACAGGCTTTCTGCTGGTGCGCGCAGCAGATGCGCGGACGGACAAAAACGGCAAGGCATATCTGGACATCACGCTGGCAGACAGGACAGGCGATGTGAACTGCAAATACTGGGACTGGGCGGCCAGCGGCATGCAGGTGCCCGGCGTTGGCGAGGTCGTCAAGGTGCAGGGGCTGGTGCAGGAATACAACGGGCGCAAACAGCTGCGGATTGAGCGGATGCGTGCAGCCCTGCCGCAGGACGGGGTAGACATGTCCCAGCTGGTGGCCTGTGCGCCGGAGAAGCCGGAAACCATGCGGCAGGAGATTGAAGACACGATTGACGCGTTTGCCTCGGAAGATCTAAAGAAGCTGGTGCGCGAAATGTTGCGCATGGCCGGGGAAAAGCTGGCATGGTTTCCGGCGGCACAGCGGCTGCACCATGCGGAACGCTCCGGGTTGCTCCATCATACGACGAGCGTGCTGAATCTGGCGCATCATGTGGCGGCGGCCTATCCCTTCCTTCAGGCGGATTTGCTCTACGCCGGGGTGATCATCCACGACCTGTGCAAGACGACGGAAATGCAGAGCAATGAGCTGGGCAACGTCAGCGACTACACGGCGGATGGCCAGCTGATCGGGCATCTGGTACGCGGCGTGTCGTGGATTCACGAAGCGGCGAAGAACGTCGGTGTGTCCGGCGAAACGGTGCTGCTGCTGGAACACATGATGATTTCACATCACAGCACGCCGGAATACGGCAGCCCCAGACCGCCGATGTTCCCAGAGGCGGAGGTGCTGGCGCGCATGGATGATCTGGATGCGAAAATGAACGAGATGCAGACGATTCTGGCGCGTGTGCCGGAAGGGGCTTTCTCCGAAAAGATATGGAGTCTGGATCGTCGTGTGTATCATCCGCGGTACACGGCGCTGAATGAGCAGGAAAACGGGCAGGAAATTGAGCCGGAAGCATAAAAAATGAAAGCAGAAACCAACCTGATTCGTTAGATAAGTGAGAAACCATCCACCATAAGGAGGGAAATGACGATGAAAAAAGGATTCCGTACACTGGCGTTGCTCAGTGCCTGTCTGTTGCTGCTGACCAGCTGCGGCTCTGAGCCTAAGACACAGTACTCCATCAATCAGGGAACGACGCAGCAGGGGACGACTGGCAAGCAGCAGGGCAGCAGCCTGACGGATGATTACAATCCGGCTAAGGAAGAGGATGACTATGATCCGGCCGCCGAGGAGGATGATTACGTCTCCTCCCAGGTGGTGGAGGAACTGCCGTCACTGGTCATGCCGTCCGCGACGAATACGCCGATTCCCGTCATTTCGGGGCAGTATTCCGGGGCAACGCCTGTCATCATTGAGCCGATTGACAAGCCGACCCCCACGGTTGTGCCGCCGATCTCCTTTACCTATGCCACCTATACGGCCAGTAACCTCGGCCTGACCTTTGAAGCCCCGGCTGGTTGGACGGTGGATACTTCTCAAACGAATGCCTACATCATCCAGAATCCCGACCCGACGAAGGATTACGCGGCGACGTTGACCATCCGCGCCAGTTCGACCAATCTGGAATACAGTCTGGACATGCTGGCCACGGAAGTGGAATCCATGCTCAGCAGCATCAAGACTGCCGGATTCAGCAGCTACAGCCCGTCCAAAACGGCGGAACGCAAGGGGCTGTTCCTGGGCGTGACGGGCGTTTACGCGCAGTATTCCGGCACACTGACCGATGGCACGGAAATTGCCGGGCGCGTGGCGGCCGTGTACAAGAACAACATGCTCTACACCTTCCATGTCACATATCCCAAGGCGTACACGGAAACCTACAAGACCAACGTGTACGACAAGCTGCGCGACACGCTGAAGGTTGTGACGGAGCCATAAGCCGATGACCAGAACCATATCAGAACGGGAAAAAACAGCGGTTCGTCTTTTTGCGGCTGGTCGCAACTGCGCGCAGGCCGTGTTGATGACCTATGCGGATTTGCTGGGGCTGACGCAGGAACAGGCGGCTTCCGTCGCGTGTGGGATGGGTGGCGGCATTGGCCGACTGCGCGATAACTGTGGCGCCTTCTCGGCAGCCGTGATGCTTTGCGCCGCGCTGGAAGGCGAAGAAGGCGCTTTGCCGGAGCATCGTCCGCAAACCTACGCTCGGGTGCAGCGTGTTTATCGGGAGTTTCTTCAAAAGAATGGCACTATCTGCTGTGCGGAGCTTCTTGGCCGTGACAAAAAGCCGGAAGCTCCCACACCGGAGGACAGAACGAAGCAGTATTATGCATCGCGTCCGTGTGCCCGAATCATCCGCAGCGCATGCCAGATTATCGACGGCATGTTGCAGGAGCAATCAATGACGGACGAACAGGAGGAACGGGAGGCGAAAAGCTGATGAAGGCGCTCATCCTCTCCACCCACACCGGTGGCGGCCATGATACGGCGGCACAGGCCGTGGCGGAAGCACTGACGGAGCGCGGCGTGGTCTGCCGCGTGGAGGACTGCGTGGCCTTTGGCGGACAGCGCCTGTCTTCCACCGTGTCCAACGTGTATATCAAATTTGTGCAGGCTGCGCCGAACTCCTTTGGCCGCCTATATCATCTGGCAAAGGCCATCAGCACGACCCGTGTGAAGTCGCCGGTTTATCTGTTCAACGCGACCTACGCGAGAAAAATGGAGGAGCTGCTGGATGAATTTATGCCGGACATGATTGTTTGCACGCATCTGTTCGGCGGCCAGAGTGTGACGCATTTGCGGCGACGTGATCTGTATGGTGGTCTGCTGGCGATGGTCATGACGGATTATACCCTTCATCCCTTTGTGGAGGATATTGAGTGCGACCTGCTGTTTTTGCCGCCGGCGGCACAGCCGATGACGAAGCGGCTCCGTCTGCCGGAAAGTGCGTATCAGTTCACCGGCATTCCGGTCAGCCTGAGCTGCCGTCCCTGCATGGACAGGCGTGCAGCGCGTGAGGCTGTGGGGCTGGATCCTGATCGACCGGAAGTACTGCTGGTTGGCGGCAGCATGGGCGCTGGCAATCTGCCGGGCATGATTGGGAGGATTTTGCCTTCACTGGGGGAAAAGGGGCATCTCACGGTCGTTTGTGGCGGCAATGAGAAGGCGCGCCAACAGGCGGAGGAAAGCTATGGCTCAAATTCACGCGTGACGATTCGAGGACGCGTGTCGCCGCTGACACCGATGATTGCGGCGGCGGATGTGCTGGTCACGAAATCCGGTGGTCTGACATCTACCGAGGCCATGACCATCGGCACAGCGATGGTGATTTCGCATCCCATCGTGGGCTGCGAGACGGAAAATGCACAGTTCATGGTGGACAACGGTCTGGCCTGTTGGGCACAGACGGACGCGCAGCTGACGGAGCAGGTTGCGTGGCTGCTGAATCATCCTGAAGCACGGCAGACCATGATCGCGCGCCAGCATGAGCTGATTGACCCCGATTGCGCACGCCATCTGGCAACCATCCTGATTGAAAAAACGAACGAAATGATGGGCAGGTAAAAAATCAATGCATGAGAAAATGGAACTGAAGACGAACACGAAGGGCGTGCTGCTGACTGCCTGTTGGCCGCCTGCATTGGCGGTGCTGCTGATGCTGGTGCTTTGCCTGTTTCTTTTTTCAGGCGTCGTGGCGCTGGTGATTACTGGCGTGATGCTGTTGGTCACGGCCATCACGATGGCACTTTGTGTTCCAAGCTATCTGGGGACTTATGTGTTTTTGCCGGCCACGTCCATCAAGGGAGCGAGACTGATTGCCCGGCTGGGTCGTGCGAATGAGTATGAGGTCAGCGGCGTTTCTGCATCGGAAATTATTGTGAAGCAGGGGTGGCTGGAGAAGCTGGCGAATGTCTGTCACATCCGGGTGAAGGGAACGTCGCTGTATTTCCGGGGTGTACCGGAAATGGAAAAGGTGCAGGAATGGGTGAATGCCAATTTTCCGCAGCGCTCGCAGCACGAAATCAGGGCGGAAGAAAAGGCAAAGGGAAAAAGCAGGAAAAAAAGAAAATAAAAAGAGGCAATCATCTGGAACTCCGGGCGAAAATGCCCGGACAGGCGTGTGATTTCCGCAGAAAAGCGGTTCTTCAACCGGAAATTGGAAGGTAAGGGGCATTTCTGCGGAAAAGATGCGAAGAATTCTCAAAAAAAAAGAAATTAGGGGTTGACAGAAAGCCGGAAATGTGATATGATAATCCATGTCGCCGCGGTTGAACGCTGAAAGGACGAAGCGCTGGTAAGCACTTTCGTAAATCGGCAGGAAGCTGCGAAAACCCACTTGACTGTGGTGCGAAAGATGGCGAAAGCCAATCGGGAGCAGTACAGGACGGGAGCATAGCTCAGCTGGGAGAGCATCTGCCTTACAAGCAGAGGGTCACAGG
>CAZGKQ010000042.1:0-10081 GCA_964526125.1 uncultured Faecalibacterium sp. | reverse complement strand
TTCTGGGCGAAACGGTGCGCGTGACGGTGGGCAGCGTGCTGCAAACCAACGCCGGGCGCATGATTTTTGCCCAATGCGTGGATGCTGAAGAGAAAGCGGTTAATCGGGAATGAAAACAGGGCTGTTGCAGATGAATGCGAATGCGATTGATGACTGATTTTCAATGTGGACTCGTGATTTTATGCCAAACTGACAGTTACAAATGAAAATCCGCAAAGAAAAACACCCATGGGCAGGAAAAAGTCAATCCTACCATGGGTGTTTTTGCTGTTTTACAGTGAGTTCCAGAATTGTTCAAACGTGTACATCTGAGCTTCGTCGTCCGTCAACTGCCGGGCAAAGGTTGCCCGTTCGGTCGGATGATAGCCTTCGCCATGGCATTGATATTCGGCATACAGTCCGCTTTGATGGAAGACGGGCTTGTTCCAGTCGTGCCAGCCTTCCGGACGGATGTGCGCGCCAAGTTCACAGTGGAGCAGAACCGTTTTGGCATATTCGCGCCACGGTCTGCCCAGATAAATCGTGCCATCGGGCACGCCGTCGCCCACAAAGCGGCAGTGTGAAAAAACATAGCCGAATGATTGGCCTTCCGGCGTGGAAGCGGCCGTGCAGAAGCCCAGCGCCGGCTCTTTGCGGTCGCCGTGATCGCGCAGTCCATCGATGCTGACGATGTCGCAGTCCTCAAACCACGCCGCAGCGCCGCCAAAGATGAAGTCGATGTCGCCCTGAATGCGGCAGCGGCAATAAACCTGACGCTGTGGAATGCGCGGAAGGAACTGCGTTGGGCCAATGAAGCCGTCTTTCTGAATCTCACGGGGCGGCAGCGGCGCGGTGAAGAGCGTATCCTGACAGGAAAGCAGTGTGCAGTCCTCGCAGCGGAAGCCGTCGCCGTCCACATACAGGGCGATGGCTTGGCCGACCTCTTCACGGGGGAAGGCGCTGTTTTCGACCGTGACACCGCGCAGCTGGCAGTTTGTCGCATGGATGAGCAGGGTCGCCGTGCGGAACGTGCCGCGCTTTTTGCCATCCGGCATCAGCTCCGTTGCACCGGCACAGCCGGTGATGCGCGTGTGGCCAGCCCCTGCCCCCACGATGGTGGTATTCGGGCGGTGGAGGGCGATTCTTTCGCGATACACGCCCGGTGCAAGTGAAAGCGTTACCGGTGAATCATCCGCTGGCAGCGTGTCAATGGCGGCTTGAAGGCTCATATCCGGGGTCAGGGAAAGCAGCATGGATCACGCCTCCTTTTCCGGAACGTCCGGCGCGACCGGAATGTCCGGTACGACCGGATCCGCATGTGCCGTGCTGCCCTGCTGAAGTGCCTGATGTTCACGCAGCAGCTCCAGATGAAGCTGTAGGGGTGTCCAGGTGAGATTGGTTTCCGTCATTACACCTTTCAACCGGAAGGGGGGCATGCGAAGCTGCTTCATGGTGGACAGGCAGCGGTTCACGGCGGCCAGATCCTGAAAGGCGAAGTACAGCATTTCTCCGGGAAAGGGCGTGACGGGCGTTCCGTTTTCCACACGCGGCGTTAAACCGCACAGCGTGGAGAAGGGCTGGCAAAAGTCCTCGACCGGCACGCTTTCCACGCGCATGCCGATTTTCATGCAGGCGAAGCGCAGCTTGGACAGGCGCTGCGGCGAAAGGTTAAAGGCAAGGATGGTTTTCTGCTCCATGGTTTCACGCGCCTTTCTTATTGGGCTACGTTATTGACGGGCGTTCCGTTCAGGAACTGGCGGACGTTTTCCACGGCTGTATCCATCAGGCGCTGGCGCGCCTCATGGCTGGCCCAGGCAATATGAGGTGTGACAAACATATTATCCAGCCCCAGCAGCGGATTATCCGCCCGAATCGGCTCACTGGACACCACGTCAGAAGCGGCTGCGTAGACCTTGCCGGACAGCAGGGCTTCGCGCAGATCTTTTTCGTTGATGAGGCCGCCGCGAGCTGTGTTGAGCAGAATCACGCCGTCTTTCATTTTGGCAATGGCATTTTTATCAATCATGCCGACATTTTCCGGCGTTTGTGGACAGTGCAGGGAGACAATGTCGCTCCTGGCATACAGTTCGTCCAGCGTCACATAGCCTTCGCCGTGGCCGTGGCGGCTGTAGTAGATGACATGCATGCCAAAGGCACGCGCCAGTTCCGCCGTGGCCTGACCGATGCGGCCATAGCCCACGATGCCGAAGGTCTTGCCGGACAGCTCCATCAACGGATAATCCCAGAAGGCGAAATCGCGGCAGGCTGTCCAGCGCCCCTGCTGAACGGCCTCGTTGTGATGGCCGATGCGGTGGCAGATTTCCAGCAGCTGCGCCATGACGAACTGCGCTACAGTCTGCGTGCCGTAGGAGGGGACGTTGGTGACAACGATCCCCTTTTCCCGGGCGGCAGCAATGTCAATTACGTTGAAGCCCGTGGCCAGTACGCCGATGTAGCGCAGCTGAGGGCATGCCTCCATGATGTGGCGGTCGATAGGCGTTTTGTTGGTCAGGATGATGGATGCATCGCCGATGCGCGACAGAATGTCCGCCGGGGCGGTGTAATCATAGACGGTCAATTCGCCGAGTGCTCCCAGCGTGTCCCAGCTCAGGTCGCCGGGATTTTCTACAGCACCGTCCAATACAATGATCTTCATGCAAAAATCCTCCTCAGGCAAGCTGAAGCTCATAAAGCTTTTTGTAAATGCCGTCCATCGCCAGCAGCTCCTGATGAGTACCGGATTCGCGGATACGGCCATGGTGCATGACAATGATGCGATCGGCGTGCTGAATGGTGGACAGACGGTGCGCCACCATGATGGATGTGCGTCCCTCCATCAGGCGTTCCAGCGCTTCCTGAATCCACTGCTCGGTTTCCGTGTCGATGTTGGCGGTGGCTTCGTCCAGAATCAGGATGGTCGGGTCATGCGCCAGCGTGCGGGCAAAGGACAGCAGCTGCCGCTGTCCGGCGGAGAAGGTCGCGCCGCGCTCCGTTACATGTTCATCATACCCATGCGGCAGACGTTCAATGAATCGCGCTGCGTTGGTGTAATCGGCGGCCTGATGCAGCTGCTCGTCGGTGATTTCATCATTGCGCAGACGGATGTTGCTCTTGATGTCGCCGGTGAAGATGAACACATCCTGCTGTACCTGCCCGATGGCGGCGCGAAGCTGTTCACGGGTCAGGTCACGCACGTCCACCCCGTCAACGCGGATGGCACCCTTCTGCACATCGTAGTAGCGGCCGATCAGGTTCAGGATGGAAGACTTGCCAGCGCCGGTTGCGCCGACGAAAGCCACTTTCTGTCCCGGCTCAATGGTGAAGGAAACGTCCTTGAGCACCCAGTTCACATCGTCATAGGCGAACCAGACATGATCAAATTCAATTCGGCCACGCACAGCCGGGAGCTGCTGCGCATCCGGCTTGTCCTGAAGCAGCGGCTTTTCATCCAGCAGCGTAAAAATCTTCTCGGCGGAGGCAATGGCGCTTTGCAGCGTGGAGAACTGCTCGGCCAGCTCCTGAATGGGGGAGAACAGCTGGCTGATATATTCCGTGAAGGTGTACAGCATGCCGATGGAAATGACATCTTCCAGCACCAGCGCACTGCCGCCCCCCAGAATGATGGCCAGAGCGACGACGGAGGAGAAGTAGATGGCCGGGCGGAAGATGGCAAAAACCATCATTTCGCGCAGACCGGCGCGGTAGAGCGACTGGTTTTTTTCCTCAAACTCGTCGCATTCCTCCTTTTCCCGGGCGAAAATCTGGATGACGCGCATGCCGGAAATGTGTTCGCTCAGGAAGGTGTTCAGCGTGGTCACGCGTGTTTTGACGATTTGATAGGTTTTGCGGCTTAATTTGCGGAAGATGACCGTCAGCACGGCCACCAGCGGCACCAGCACGAAGGAGAGCAGCGCCATGCGCACATTCATCGCCAGCATGATGGCGGCCAGCGCAATGATCTTGACCACGTTGCGGAACAGGCGCACGATGGTGTTGGCGTACAGGTCGTTGACGGCTTCGGTATCGTTGGTGATGCGCGTCACGATGCGGCCAATGGGTGTCAGGTCAAAAAAGCGCATGGAAAGGCTTTGCACATGTTCCATCAGCTCATTGCGCAGGGTGTAGATGATATTCTGTCCCATTTCCTGAATTTTCAGGTATTGCAGACGGTTGCACACAAATTGCAGCGCCAGAATCAGAATATACAGCCCGGCAGCGGCCAGAATGCCCTGAAAGCGCGTTTCCGGCGGCAGGGTCTGGGCGCTCTGCTGGGTGATATACTGGTCAATGGCGTTGCCGATGATGCGTGGGCGCGCAACGTCAAAGGTGGTCAGCAGCGCAACGAGAAAGCAGCAGAGGACAACCGTCTTCCAGTAGGGTTTCAGATATTTCATCAGGCGCAGGAAGGCGTTGCCTTCATAGTGCAGATCCTGATTGGTTTCGGTTGTTTTGTTTTTACGCATGGTCGCTGCCTCCTTCCTCACGCAGCTGCTTTTCCAGCTGCTGTTTCCGGTACAGGCTGCGGTACAGCCCGTCGCGGTTGACCAGCTCCTCGTGCGTGCCGTATTCTTCGACGCGGCCATCTTCCAGAACAAGGATGTGATCGGCATCCTGAATGGTGGAGATGCGGTGTGCCACGATGATGGTGGTACGACCGGCACGGAGACGGTGCAGGTTGTTCAGAATCTGGCGTTCGGTGTCCGTGTCGACGGCGGAAAGTGCGTCGTCCAGCAGCAGCACGGGGGCATCCTTCATCAGCGCACGGGCGATGGAGGAGCGCTGCTTCTGTCCGCCGGAAAGCGTGACACCGCGCTCGCCCACAACGGTCTGGTAATTTTCGGGGAAGTCCATGATGTTGTCATGGATACAGGCATCTTTTGCGGCCTGCTGCACGGATTCCAGCGATTTGTTTTCGGAGCCGAAGGCGATGTTGTTTTGCAGCGTGTCGGAGAACAGGAAGTTGTCCTGCGGCACACAGGCAATGCCCTCGCGCAGTGTCTTGAGCGGAATTTCACGCAGATTGTGGCCGTCGATGGTAATCATGCCGTCCGGCACGTCATACAGGCGCATGAGCAGACTGGGAAGCGTACTCTTGCCCGAACCCGTGCGCCCCAGTACGGCCAGCGTCTCGCCAGCACGGATTTTCACGGAAATGTCCTCCAGCACTGGAACTTCCGGCTGATCCGGATAGGCGAAGGAGAGGTGATTCAGGCAAATGTCGCCCTTGAGCTGCGTGATGGATTCATCAACCATTTCGCCGTCCACAATTTCAGGCTCGGCATCGAAAATCTGCCCGATGCGGCGCAAACTGGCCAGTCCCTGGCTGACGCTGGTGATGCATTCACCCACAGCCATCATCGGCCAGACCAGCATGGTTACATAGGAGTTGAAGGTGATGAACTGGCCGACGTTGATTTCACCGTAAATCGCCAGATAACCGCCGTAAATGAGGGTCAGCAGACTGGCAAAGCCCACGATGAAGTCCAGCAGCGGCATGACGAGCGCCTGCAGGCGCACAACGCCCAGATTCTTTTCCTTGGTGAAGGCGTTTGTTTTGGCAAAGGCGTACAGTTCGCGGCGCTCCTGCACAAAGGCCTTGATGATGCGGATGCCGGAAATCGTTTCCTGCACCTGATCGGTCAGGCCGGAGAAAGCCGCCTGTTTCGCCATGAAGCGCTTATGCATGACTTTGCCATAAAAATAGTCGCCAAAGAAAATAACCAGCAGCGGCAGCACCGCCACCAGCGTCAGCTTGGGGCTGACGTAAACCATCATCTGCCACAACACCAGCACCATCATGACGGTGGCATCAAAGGCGCTGATCACGGTCATGCCCAGCAGCGAACGAACCGCCTGAAGGTCGTTGGTGAAATGAGCCATCAGGTCGCCGGTTTTATGCTCATTAAAATAGCGCGTGGAAAGCGTGGTCAGGTGAGAAAATAGGTCGCTGCGAATTTCTTTCTCAATGGAACGCGCCGCGCCAAAGAGAAAAAAACGCCAACCAAATCGCCCGATGGCGATCATGACACCGATGATGACGATCTTCCACACCAGCGCCATCACGCCGGACATATCCAGCAGATGCTGATCCAGTCCATTGGTGATTTCGCCGGTAAAGCGCGGCACATACACATTCACCGCGTCCACCATAAACAGTGCCAGAATGCCCAGAATATACTGCCACCAATGGTGGCGCACATATCGCCAGGCCAGCTTCAGTTCCTTCATGATACCCTCCTTGATAATCTGTTTAACACCTGATTCTATCACATTTCGCCGAAAAAATGGAGTACCTCCGGAAATTTTCCGCCCAGGTTTACAGTATGCCGGGACAATTGTTGACCAGTGGGAGAGCAGGAGAATGGATGCAGCGCGAGAAAGACAAAATCATGGACAAAAACGGGAAAATGGCTTGCTATTGGCGGCTGTTTCGTGGTAGAATAAAGTTGTAAAAGGCAGTTCTTTTCAGGAGGTGTGGACGCATGGGAACTTATCTGAATCCGACAGCAAAACGGTTTCAGGACAGCCTGAATTCTGAAATTTATGTTGACAAAACGGGCTTAATTGCAAGGACGAATGCACTGATCAATACGGAGCAGAAATTTCTGTGCGTGAGCCGTCCGCGGCGCTTCGGAAAATCAATGGCGGCCAACATGCTGGCGGCTTATTACGGGCACAATAACACGGACAACCTGTTTGCATCGCTGAAAATTGCGCAGGAAGCCTCCTACAGAGTCCACCTGAACCGCTATGATGTGATCAGAATCAACATGCAGGAGTTCTTGAGCGCCAGCCACGATGTGGATGATATGTTGAAAAACCTTCAGAAAAGACTTTTGATGGATATGAAGCGGACTTATCCGGAAATCGTCGAGGGGGATCAGCTGATTTGGGTCATGACGGACATTTTCACCGCCACGGATCGCCCGTTCGTCATTTTGATTGACGAGTGGGACTGCCTGTTCCGCGAATATGCGCACGATACGGAAGCGCAGAAGAAGTATCTGGACTTTCTGCGTGCGTGGCTGAAGGATCAGGACTATGTGGCGCTGGCGTACATGACGGGGATTCTGCCGATCAAAAAGTATGGGTCGCATTCGGCGTTGAACATGTTTACGGAATATTCCATGACCAATCCGGGAAATCTGGCTGAATTTTTCGGCTTCACGGAGGAAGAAGTTCAAACACTCTGTCAAAAATACCACATGAGTTTTGAGGAAGCAAAGGCCTGGTATGATGGCTACGAACTGGTCACGGAACCTCTCGGTGGGAAAGTGGTTTACGCCATGTACAGCCCCAAGTCGGTTGTGGACGCAATGCTTCGCCGGGCATATGCGCCCTACTGGAACCAGACGGAGACCTACGAAGCGCTGAAGGTCTACATCCAGATGAACATGGATGGCCTGAAGGATGCGGTGGTGGAGATGCTGGGCGGCGGACGTGTCCGGATCAACACGGGGACCTTCTCCAACGATATGACGACATTCGCGACCAAAGACGATGTGCTGACGCTGCTGGTGCATCTGGGTTATTTGTCCTACCGCTGGTCAGATCAGACGGTCTCCATTCCGAACAGGGAAGTTTCGCAGGAATACGTCAACGCCATCAGCACCATGCAATGGGGCGAGGTGATGCGTTCGGTGGAGGCTTCACGAAAGCTGCTGGAATCGCTGTGGGATGAAGATGGCGACGCCGTGGCTCGTGGTATTGATCGGGCGCATGAGGAAATTTCCATTTTGCAATATAATGATGAAAACTCCCTGAGCTGCACCATCAATCTGGCGTTCTATTTCGCGAAGGAGTATTACACGATCATCCGCGAACTGCCAACGGGCAAGGGCTTTGCGGACATTTGCCTGATTCCGCGCCAGCTGCATGCGGATAAGCCGGCTGTGGTGATTGAGCTGAAAAAGGATAAAGATGCGCTGGGAGCCATCGACCAGATCAGGAAGAAGAATTATGTTCGGGCGCTGGAAGCTTATAAGGGGAATCTGCTGCTGGTTGGTATCAACTACGGCAAGGACAAAAAACACAGCTGCGTGATTGAGAGAGTGGTGCTGTAAAGTCAGCATGGCAGAACACAGGATGGTTATGGACGAGACTGATCCATTCCATCCTGTTTTTGCTGTATTTCACTGAACATTCCTTGCCGGGAGACTGAAAACGGACAAAATATCCGGAAAAATCAAAAATGTCCGCAAAAGAACCGTCCGAAGGGGCAAAAAACGAAAATTTCCGCTTTACAACGCGCTTCCTTTGTGATATACTATCACACGGTAATCAAAGCAATCCTTTAATCCCAGCACGAGAGGCTGGAAAGGCACGCAGCGAACCAATATACAGGCAGCGCACGCAGCGGCTGAGAACCGCAATGCGATGGGCTGAGCCTGACAGGAATGCGAACAACGCGCCTTTTTCTGCCGAAGTGGTGGGAAGGGCGTTTTCTTTTTGGCCGCATCAAATGGCGCGGCACGTCATGGAGGAGGATGAACGATAATGATGAACATGAAAGCCGGGATTCCCAAGGCGCAACTGATGGCAGGCGACGCGATGAATCGCGCACTGACGCGCATGGCGCACGAAATGATGGAACAGCTGATGCCGCTGGAAAATGTGGTGCTGGTGGGCATTCGCCGCCGTGGCGTGCCGCTGGCGCAGCGCCTGTCGGACATTATTGAAAAGTATGAGCATGTGCGCATTCCGGTGGGTGAGGTTGATATTGCCATGTATCGCGACGACCGTGACCCGGCTCAGCTGAATGTGGAGGTGCAGGAAAAGCACCTGCCGGTGGATGTGACGGGCAAGGTGGTCGTGCTGGTGGACGATGTGCTGCACACGGGGCGCACCGTTCGCGCGGCGATGGATGCCATCCTGGATCAGGGACGTGCGGCACGCATCTGTCTGGCGGTGCTGATTGACCGTGGTCATCGGGAATTGCCGATTCGTGCGGACTTTGTGGGCAAAAACGTGCCGACCTCCAACAATGAGCAGATTGGCGTGCAGATGGAGGAAATTGACGGCGGCGACGGCGTGGCGCTTTACGGCGGACGCGGAAATCACTGAGCATTGTCTTGTCCCCAAAATGAAATACGATTGCTGCTCCGCCAGACGCGGAGTTACAATAGCGCATTCATCTGAATGCGGCTGACAAACCAATATGGAGGAAGGACGGAAACATCATGAACAATCAAAAGCTCTCTCCGGCCAAGTTTACCCTTCTTGGCTTCCAGCACATGTTCGCCATGTTTGGCGCAACAGTCCTCGTCCCGACCCTGACGGGACTTTCCGTCAGCTCGACGCTGCTCTTTGCAGGTCTGGGTACGTTGCTGTTCCACCTGATTACGGGCGGTAAAGTCCCTGCGTTCCTGGGGTCCAGCTTTGCGTTCCTGGGCGGCTACTTTGCGGTCAGCGCCATGCCGCAGTTTGCGGACGGCACGATGAACTGGATTCCCTACGCCGGTGTGGGCGTGGCCGTGGCTGGTCTGATTTACGCGGTGGTTGCGGCACTGTTCAAGGTGTTTGGACCGCAGAAGGTCATGCGTTTCTTCCCGCCGGTTGTTACGGGTCCGATCATCATCGCGATTGGCCTGATCCTCTCCAACAGCGCGGTGAATAACTGCGCGAGCAACTGGTGGATTGCCATGCTGGCACTGGCGCTGGTGGTCGTGTTCAACATCTGGGGAAAAGGCATGCTCAAGGTGATTCCGATTCTGCTGGGCGTGGTCGGTTCCTATCTGGTGGCCGCGCTGTGCGGTCAGGTGGACTTCACGCCTGTGAAGGAGGCAGCCTGGATTGGTCTGCCCTTCCAGTGGAAGGACACCGCGTTCTCCCTGATTGGTAATGCGGACATGGCGACGCTTGTGACCTGCATTATCACCATCGCGCCCATCGCGCTGGCGACGATGATGGAGCATATCGGCGACATCTCCGCCATCTCCTCGACGGTGGGCGAGAATTTCATTGAAAATCCCGGTCTGCACCGTTCTCTGCTGGGCGACGGTCTGGCCACCACGATGGCTGCCCTCTTCGGTGCACCGGCCAACACCACCTATGGCGAAAACACTGGCGTTCTGGCGCTGACCCGTGTCTACAATCCCTCTGT
>CAZGKQ010000041.1:0-10268 GCA_964526125.1 uncultured Faecalibacterium sp. | reverse complement strand
AAAGAGGAGTCTCGAAAGACTCCTCTTTTACTCTTGCAAGTGGCAAACTCCGGTTATAGCATAAACCAAATTGTTTTTCAACTGTTTTTTTCGTATTTTTCATATTTTTCTGCTGCTCTCCCAGCAAAATCTGGCTGTATCGCTTGTTTTCCCTCCACCCATCTGGTATAATGAAAATCAACAAAACATAAGGAGGGTACAAAGCATGGAGATTTGGGATCTTTACGACGCACAACGGCACAAAACCGGCGAAACCATGGTACGCGGCGACCTGGTGCCACCTGGACGCTATCATCTGGTGGTTGAGGTGGTCGTTTTTTCCTCCGATGGCCGGATGCTGATTCAGCAGCGGCAGTCCTTCAAGGAGGGCTGGCCAAATTACTGGGATGTCACGGCCGGGGGCAGCGCGCTTGTCGGAGAGGACAGCGCCACCGCCGCCATGCGCGAAACGCAGGAGGAAGTCGGCCTGACCCTTGACCTGCATGACGTTCGTCCGCGCCTGACCTTCCACCGGAAAACCAATTTTTCCGACTGGTTCGTCGTCACAAAAGATGTCGATCCCACGACGCTTCAGCTTCAGGAAAGCGAAGTTCAGGCCGTCCGCTGGGCGACGAAAGAAGAGATTCTCCGCATGATCGACGAAGGTACCTTCCTTCCCCATGAGCCGGGCTTTATTTCCCTGCTGTTCCACCTGCGCGACCATTTGGGAACGCACACGCGCAAAGAATAAAACCTGTTTACCATTCTCCCGTTTTCAAAAAGCGCATCACATCGCCCTGCATCACTTGATCGTTTCCGTCGCGGATTTCCACAGGCAGATACAGCTGAATGCCCTCCGGCCATTGCAGCGCCTTCTCCGGCGCACGCACGCCGAAGGGCTTTTTCTGAATGATCGCATCCACATAATCATGAATACTGTTCAGCGGCTGGTCGAAGATGACACCGCTCAGTCGCCCCGGACTCATGGTATCGGCGCAGTGGTTGTCCGAACCGCCCGTCATCGGCAGATTCAGCCGCTGCGCATAGCGGTATGCCAGCGCGTTTTCTGAATCCGGATTGCCACAATTGACAATTTCCACTGCGTCCACACTCATGGGTGCCAGATGAATATCTCGCAGGTAGCTGCGCTGGCGGAAGGGATGTGCCTGCACCACGCAGCCACCAGCGGCGCGCACCTGCTCGTGCTGCTCCCGGCGCGTCCAGTGCTCCATTTCCGGATGGGCAATCAGCCATTCCTCATCCAGCCCGTAGATCAGATACTCATCGCCCTGCTGGTTTTCCTCCCAGCCGAAGAAGACGGGGAAATTCCGCTTTTCGCCTTCCTCGCGCGCATCTTCGTAGCCCTGACAGAACAGGTGGATGCGCTCCGCCCACGGTAGACGGCGATTGATGGCGCAATTGCCCCGGAAAAAGTGATCTGTCACGATAATGCCGGCATATCCGGCATCCTGATAGCGCGGAATATACTCTCTGCCTTTGGACGCACCACAGGCACTGGCCTGTGACGTGTGCATGTGTGTTTCATAAAGATATGTAGCCATGTTCTGAACTCCTTTCCCCTGTTTCAACGCATTTTGCTGTTATTTCCCGTTTTCCTGCGCCACACGCGCCAGTTCTGCCTCCAGCACATCGGCAAAACGCTGCACCGGTTCGCCAAACTGTTCCGCACGATCCATTGTTTTCGCATCACGATGCATCAGCGGCGCTCTGCGCACGGCCAGCGCTTCCGCCATTGCCTCACAGTCCGGGCAGAAACCGTTTTCCAGCGCCCACTCCCCGGCTTTCGTTTTCGCCGCGATTTTCCCGGTTCGAAGCGTGTACAGGCAGCGTGCAATGTCCAGCATCCAGCCAAAGCTGTACAGGTTCCGATCTGTTTTCTGCGCGCAGCGGCGAATGCTCTCGTAATGTGCCTGAACACCTTCACGCAGCGCTGAAAAATCCGGACAGGTCATTTGTGTCCGAACTTCCCGACCTGCCAGCAGCCAGCCACTTTCCAGCAGCTCCATCTGACTGAAGCAGTCCAGCTCGTAGGCTTCCTTCAATCGCTCACCGCTGGTTCCCCAGTAAACCACGCGAGTCGGCTGCTGCTGCAAAAAGGCTTCCAATGTGAGCATGCCGCCTTCAAAAGCGCGATAGTAGGGATTTCCCGGCTCCTGCGCCATCAGCGTCTGGCGCAGTGTCAGCAGCGTATTGGCCTGTTTTTCGGACATGGGGCGCTGCGTCAGCACAAGCAGATCAATGTCGCTCCACCCCAGCCGGAAATCATCCAGCACGCAGGAACCGTACAGATAAACAGACGGTTCGCAGTCCGCCAGTACCGCACCAATTTCCGCCACCATCCGGTTGATGGCCTGATGTCGGCTTTTCGCCTCGTCCTCCGGCGGATAAAGCGTATACAGCTGATTCGGATAACCCAGCTCCTCAATCAGCGCTCCGGGCAGAAATCCGACACGCTCGTAAAAAGCCCGGGCTGCTGCGCCCTTTTCATCCTCCGCGCGATAGGTGGCTACCGTCACCGGCTCCTCCCGGCCAAGCGCCGACAACGCCTCCTGCATCAGCGCCATGGCCACGCCCTGCCGCCGGTTGTCCGGTGAAACGGCCAGAAAGCAGATCATGCGCCGCTTTCGGGAAAAGAGCATCACGCCAGCCGCTTTCCCTTCGTTTTCCACCAGCAGCGCCTGTCGCTTTTCGATAAAGCGCAGCACCGTTTGGCGATATTCCGCCAACGCCTCCGCTGTTTCCAGCCCGGGAAAAAACGACCGCATGCGCTCAACCAGCGTCATCCAGCTGTCCACCTGCGCAGGTGTGGCATATTGCACCACATGTTTCTGCATTTCAGGCTACCTCCTTCTGTTCCGCCTGACGCATCGTTTTGCGGAAGACGATGCCAAACAGCGTCACCGTGGAAGCCACCGCCAGCACATCCGCCACCGGTTCCGCCAGGAAAATCGCCTGAACGGTATTGCCCACCAGATGCGGCATGATATACACCAGCGGAATCAGCAGAATCAGCTTTCGCAGACAGGCCAGAAACAGGCTGCACTTGGCGTTGCCCAGCGAAACGAACGTCTGCTGACAGGCAATCTGCGCGCCGAAAATCGTCACACCGGCCATGTAAATCCTCACGCACGGAATGGCATATTCCCGAAGCGCCTCATCGGGTGTGAGCAGATTCACAAACAGCTGTGGCGCAAACACGCACGTCAGCCCCAGCACGACAGAAAACGTCAGGCAGCTGATCAGCAGCAGCCGGAAGGCCTCCTTCACGCGCTGCATCTGCCCGGCACCATAGTTGTAGGAAATAATCGGCTGTGCTCCCTGCGTCAGTCCCTGCAAAGGCAGCATAGCAAACTGCATCAGCGTGGAACAGAGCGTCATCGTCCCGACGGCCAGCGTTCCGCCAGCCGCACGAAGGGACGTGTTGAAGCAGACGGACACCACGCTTTCCGTGCTCTGCATGATAAACGGTGCCAGTCCCAGCGCCACGCAGGGCTTGAGGAGCGTCCAGTCCAGCCGCATCAGTTTTTTCTTCAGGTGCAGGCGCGTCTGCGTTCCGGTCAGGAAGCGCAGCACGAAACACGCGCTCACGGCCTGTGAAATAATCGTCGCCAGCGCCGCCCCCTGCACGTTCATCTGGAAGACAAAGATGAACAGCGGATCCAGCACCGTATTGAGCACCGCGCCAATCAGCACCGTCATCATGCCAGCTTTGGAGAAGCCCTGCGCCGTGATAAATGAATTCAGCCCCAGCGAAAGTTGCACAAAGACCGTGCCCATGCTGTAAATGAGCATATACCGCTGCGCATAGGGCAGTGAATCTTCCGTCGCACCAAACGCCTTGAGCAGCGGCGTATGGAAGCATACCAGCACCAGCGTCAACACGGCGGAAACGCACAGCAGCAGCGTGGTGCATGCGCCCAGAATGCCTTCCGCCTTGTCCTGATCCTGCTGCCCCATCGCAATGGAAGCCAGCGGCGCGCCGCACATGGCGCACAGCGCCGAAAACGCAGACACCAGCAGAATGATGGGCATGCATACCCCCAGCCCCGTCAGCGCCTGTGTGCCAACCTCCGGAATATAGCTGATATAGATGCGATCTACCAGATTATAGAGCATATTCACCAGCTGTGCCGTAATCGTCGGAATCGACAGCCGCAGCATCAGCCGTCCCACCGGTTCGCGTCCCAGATCCGGTTGTTTGGAAATTGCCGTCATGTGATTCTTCCCCTTCTTCTTTCATTTCCCGTATTTTTCGTGCACAGGATATTTTACGCGAAAGTGGCGGAAAAAGCAAGAGGGTGCACAGGCAATGCATGCATAAAAAGCGGCTCAGCATGTGCCGAACCGCTCCAATGTCATTTTTCCTTACTGAATCCGCATAATCCAGCCTTCCGGCGCTTCAATCTCGCACTGCTGAATGCCACGCAGCGTCTGATAGAGTTTCGTCAGCACCGGCCCCATTTCCTCCATACCGGAGGGGAAGTGGATTTCCCGGCCATGATCGTTGATGCAGCCAACAGGGCTGATAACCGCCGCCGTGCCGCACAGGCCGCACTCCGCAAATTTCTCCACTTCCGCAAAAGGCACTTCCCGATGCTCCACCGGCATGTGCAGGTAGGTTTCCGCCACCGTCATCAGGCTGCGACGCGTGATGGAGGGCAGGATGGAATCACTCTTGGGCGTAACCAGCTTGCCGTCCTTCGTCACGAAAATGAAGTTGGCACCGCCGGTCTCTTCCACCTTCGTGCGCGTGGCCGCATCCAGATACATGTTTTCCGCAAAGCCTTCGCGATGCGCCTCCATGATGGGGTGCAGGCTCATGGCGTAGTTCAGACCAGCCTTGATGTGACCCGTGCCATGGGGAGCCGCACGGTCATAATCGCTGACCTTGATGGCAATCGGCTTCACGCCGTCCTTGAAGTACGGTCCCACCGGCGTGCAGAAAATGCGGAATTCAAACTCATCCGCAGGTTTCACGCCGATCACGCTGTTTGTGCCTATCATGAACGGGCGCAGATACAGGCTGGCTCCCGTGCCATAGGGCGGCACGAAAGCCGCGTTGGCGGCCACCACCTGGCGCACGGCTTCCACAAACTTATCTTCCGGGAAGGGCGGCATTTCCAGGCGACGGGCACTGTCCGCCATGCGCTTCGCATTGAGATCCGGGCGGAAGCACACGATATGCCCATCCCTCGTGTAATAAGCCTTCATGCCCTCAAAACAGGCCTGGCAATACTGAAACACACAGGCGCACTCATTCAGGGTGATGTTCGCATCCTGTTCCAGACCGCCTTCTTCCCACTGGCCATTGCGATAACGGCAGACATAGCGATAATCGGTTTGTATATAGCCAAAGCCAAGGCTGCTCCAGTCAATATTTTTGCTTTCCATCGTTTGCTTCTCCCTCTCTTTGCGTTCATATTCCACACGGTTTTGGTGTGTCTTCCATTATAGAACGTTCGCCCACCGAATGCAAGAGACGGCGTGTACTGGCGTTGTTTTTATTGCATGATGACCGTTGTCAGCCGCGCATTTTCCCTCACAGCAGCAGCGTAAAGAGCTGCTTTTCCACCGGCAGCGGATGAAAAGCAAACCAGTCCGGATGCTCGCGAATCACGTCCTGCCAGAGTGTTTCTTCCTGCTGGATGCTTTCGCCACGCGCCATCCTCAGGCGCAGCTGCTCCTGCAAGGCCGCCAATAGCGGCTTCAGGCGCCGATCCGGCACGATCACCATCGACAAATCCGGATGCTCCTGCACCATGGCCAGCACGATTTCGTTGCCGCAAAGCCGTTTCCACCGCAGCGCCAGCCCCGGATAGAGCGGATAGCGCACCGCATCCGGCGCAAGCCAGACATAATGCGTCCCGGACAGCACGCGATCCCTCGCCGCGCTGAGAATGGCTGCACGGCTGAACAGCGTTTTGCCCTCCGGCAGCGCCAGGGCGTGACGCGCCTTGTATTCAAGCACATTGGGGTGAAAGTCCGCAATTTCACGCAACTTTGTGCCCTCAGCGTAGCACAGAAGGGACACATCCTGCATCTGCGTCATTTGCCGAAGCCAATGCATGCTCTCCTCATCCAGCGTCGCCGGACAGACCGTCACGCCCAGCGGCACCAGATCATCACGGCGCTGGAAGCGGCGGCGCAGACGTTCCCGAACACGCAGCCACGGTGTCACCGCCAGCGCCACATCCAGGCTGTCCGTTTTCAGGCCACGTCTGGCCGCGGCGGACAACGTGCCCGTCTCCCAGTCCACGCCGTATTCCGTGCGTAGTCGCTCCATTCCCTCATCCTGCGGAAAAAGCTGCACCGGCGGCACGGGCAAATCATGCGTCACCCGAATCACCGGCACATGCAGCGTGTAGCACTGCCAGTCACGCGCCAGCGCCCAGACGAACGCAGCACCCGTTCCCTGCGCCATCACGCGGATAAATCCTGCCCGGGCAAAGAAGAAATCCGGGTGCAGGAACGCACCGGGCATCGGTTTGGCCGCCATTTTCAGCGGCAGACCATGTGTCCAGGAGATCACGCCATCTGAGGTAATTTTCTCCGCCGCCACCGGACACACTGCCCCAATCGGGTCATTCTCTGCCGGGAGAAAGCCCGTCAGCACCGCCTGTTCCGCTGCGCATGCATGCAGCGCCTTCAGCAGCGTTGCCTCCCAATGCCGGGCAAAGCGCATGGCCGGATGTGTCAGCGTCACATAGCGTTCGCCATGCCACAGGGCTTCCATGTCCGCAAAACTTCCTTCCGCGCTGGTCAGCCATTGCACAGCGCCGAAAGTTTGCATGTTCACCAGAGCCTGTGGGGTTGGCTCGTCAGAGAAAATCAGTGCAAAAGTCAGCCGTTTCCGATTCCAGGCGTTTTCCCGTGCCTGTTGCAGCGCCAGTGATGCTTCTGCCCAGTTTTTCGCCTTCATCAGGATCAGAATCCGCTCCATATCTTCCTCCGTTTATTTCCGCAGTGCACGAACGCCCAGCGAAGCCGCATAGCAAACCGCTGCGAACAGCACAATCGCGGCACCAGCCGTTGTGTCCAGATAATATGCGCAGATCAGTCCGGCCACGCCGCATATCAGCGCAATCAGCACGCTGAAAACCGCATGCTGTCGGCTTGAGCGTGCCAGATTCCGGCCAGCCGCCGCCGGCAGAATCAGCAGCGCGTTAATCAGCATTACGCCCACCCAGCGAATCGCCAGCATGACCGCCACTGCCACCAGCACCACAAAGGCGCATTCCACCAGCCGATACGGAATGCCGCGGCTTTTAGCCAGCGACGGACTGATGCCAGCCAGCAGCAGATGATTATACATCACAGCCCACAGGATCACGCCCAGCACCAGCGCCACCAGCAGATACATCAAATCACTATCCTGCACAGCCAGCACATCGCCCACCAGAAGCGACGAATATTTTGCAAATCCGCCGCCCATCGACAGCACCAGCACACCGGCCGCCACCGATGTGGACGAAAACACGCTGATAATGGTATCGGTAGACGCTGCGCCTGTCTGCTTAATCCGGCAAATCAGCAGCGCCCAGATCACGCCGAAGACCAGCATGGCCAGCAAATCGCTGGACACGCCGAGCAGAATGCCCAGACCGATGCCTGTCAGGGCACTGTGTCCCAGTGCATCGGAGAAAAACGCCATCTGCTGATTGACCGCCATTGTCCCCAGCAGCCCCAGCAGGGGCGTGAGCAGCAGAATCGCCAGCAGCGCATTGACCATAAAGTCGAATTGCAAAAACTCAAAGGGCAGTGCCGTCTGAATCATGGTACGAATTGCATCCATCAGGCGTTTCCTCCCTTCTCGTCAGCCAAAGTTTCTTTTTCGGTGGTCGAAGCGTCATTTTTCTTCGGCGACCAGCGCTCCACGCCGTGGAAATGCTGCGCGTTGAGATTTTTCGCACCCAGACCGAAAACGCGCTGGAATTCCGGCGAAGCAAACACTTCGTCCGGCGACCCCTGTTTGAGCACCGTTTTATCCAGCAGCACCACATGGTCAGCATACTGCCGGACGATATTCAGATCATGGCTAACAAGCAGAATCGCCATGTGATGATGCTCCTTCAGGCGCATCACCGTGTCCAGAAACAGGTGCAGACCATTCTGATCCACGCCGGAAACCGGCTCATCCAGCACCAACAAATCCGGTGACGGATGCAGCGCCAGCGCCAGCAGCACGCGCTGAAGTTCGCCGCCGGAGCAGCGTCCCAGTGGCCGATGGAGCAGCTTTTCGCCCTCCACCATTTTCAGCGCCGCCTCCACCTGCTCGCGCGTTTTTTTGCTCACGCCTGTCCAGACCGGTCGCCTCGTCAGGCTGGCGGCCAGAAAGTCTTCGACCGTCACGGGCATTTCCTTGTCAAAATCAAGGTGCTGCGGCACATAACCCGTGCGCATGCGCGGCACATCCCGTCCTTCGCCGTCCACATGGCGGATGCTGCCCCCATGGGCATATTCCCCCAGCAGGGCGCGAATGAGCGTCGTTTTTCCAGCACCGTTCTGGCCAATCAGCACCGTCAGCTGGCCGCAGTGGATATGCATCGACACATCCTGAAGCAACATCTGACCGCCGCGCTGCACTGATACGTTTTCCAGCGCAATGCGGCACAGTTTACAGGTATCTCCTGCCATCATCATTCCTCCTCAGAAGGAAGCGGAAGCACCATTTTGCATGCTTCCACCATAAAAACAATTATCCAGTCTGTAGTATACCATGCTTTTCACGCGGATTCCAGCCCTTTTCTTTTTTTGCAGCAGGAGTTTTTCATTTTTTCGCGTATTATTTAATTTACAGGTACATTTGTCCGATTTTGGAGAAGAATGTACATCGCAAAAGGAGGTTTTTTCATGATTGCACTGGCCTGTGACCATACCGGCATTGAGCTGAAACAGGAAATCATGAAGCTCTTGGATTCCATGGGGCTGGAATGGAAGGATTTCGGCACCAATGAGCACGTTTCCTGCGATTACCCCATCTACGGCTACCGCGCCGCCAAGGCCGTCGCAGATGGCGAATGTGACCGCGGCATTCTCATCTGCGGCACAGGCATCGGCATCGGCATTGCCGCCAGCAAGGTGAAGGGCATCCGCGTCTGCACCTGCTCGGACGTATACAGTGCCGAGTTGAGCAAACGTCATAACAACAGCAACATTCTCACGATGGGCGCACGCGTTGTGGGCGTTGATCTGGCCAAGATGATTGCTACCCACTGGCTCACCGCCGAATTCGAGGGCGGCCGTCACCAGCGCCGCGTGGACATGCTGACCGCCATTGAAAACGGCGAAGCGCTTTGACCCCTGTATCAATAAAAAGAGGAGTGACTGACCATGATTCAAAAATATTCTGAACCGCTGATTCTCCAGCGTGCCGACCCCTGCATTCTGCTGGCTCCCGATGGCTACTACTACTTCACGGCCTCCGTACCTGCCTTTGATCTGGTGGAACTTCGCCGCGCCAAAACCATTGAAGAGCTGCCCACCGCGCCCACCCGTGTCGTCTGGACGCATCACGAGTCCGGCATCATGAGCAAGTACATCTGGGCGCCGGAAATTCACTATGTGGACGGTGTCTGGTGCATCTACTTTGCCGCTGCCGCTGAAGAGCCAGATCATCTGGGCATCTTCAGCCACCGCACCTACTGCCTGCAATGCCACGATGAGAACCCGATGGAAGGCGAATGGGTGGAAGCCGGGCAAATCAAGACCGGCTGGGAATCCTTCACGCTGGACTCCACCACTTTCACCGCCGCCGGCAAGCGCTATTTCGTCTGGGCGCAGCGCGACTATGACATTCCCGGCAACAGCAACCTGTACATTGCCGAAATGCTTTCCGCGACGGAACTGAAACTCCCGGCGACGCTGCTGACCGTCCCGGAATACGACTGGGAATGCATCGGCTATCTGGTCAACGAAGGTCCGTCCGTGCTCAAGCACAACGGCAAGCTCTATCTGACCTACTCCGGCTCCGCGACGGACGAAAACTACGCGATGGGCATGCTGACGGCGGACGAAAACGCCAATCTGCTGGACAAATCCAGCTGGGAAAAGAGTCCTACGCCTGTCATGGTGACGGATCCCGAGCACAAGATTTATGGCCCCGGCCATAACTCCTTCACCAAGGATGCGGACGGCAACGATCTGCTGGTCTTCCACGCCCGTCCCTATCCGGGCTTTGTCGGCGATCCGCTGTCCGACCCGAACCGCAACGCTTTTGTCTGGCCGGTTGAGTATGACGAAAACGACCGCCCGATCTTCAACTGATTGCT
>CAZGKQ010000040.1:0-10471 GCA_964526125.1 uncultured Faecalibacterium sp. | reverse complement strand
GCGTGCTGACGGGCAAGGGGCTGACCTGGGGCGGCAGTCTGGCGCGCAAGGAGGCAACGGGCTTCGGTCTGTGCTACCTGACCCAGGCGATGCTGGAGAAGAACGGCAAGGCCGTCGCCGGTAAGACGGTGGTAGTGTCCGGTTCGGGCAACGTGGCCATTTACGCGACGCAGAAGATTACGGAAATGGGCGCGAAGGTGGTGGCCATGAGCGACTCCAACGGCTATGTGTACGATCCGGACGGCATCAAGCTGGACGTGATCAAGCAGATCAAGGAAGTGGAGCGCAAGCGCATCCGCGAATATGTGAAGGCCGTCCCCACGGCGACCTACACTGAAGGTTGCTCCGGCATCTGGACGATTCCGTGCCAGATCGCGCTGCCCTGCGCCACGCAGAACGAGATCAACGAGGAATCCGCCAAGGCGCTGATTGCCAACGGTGTGGAAGCGGTTGGCGAAGGCGCAAACATGCCATCGACGCTGGAAGCGACGGCAGCCTTCCAGAAGGCCGGTGTGCTGTTTGCCCCGGCAAAGGCCGCCAACGCCGGTGGTGTGGCCGTTTCCGCGCTGGAAATGAGCCAGAACAGCCAGCGTCTGAGCTGGACGTTTGACGAAGTGGACGCGAAGCTGAAGGACATCATGGTGAATATTTTCGCCAAGATCGACGAAGCGGCTGCGGAATACGCCACGAAGGGCGACTATGTGGCCGGTGCGAACATTGCAGGCTTCCTGAAAGTGGCCGAGGCCATGATGGCACAGGGCGCAGTCTGATTCTCACGAATTTTGATACGATGTGTTTTCCCCCCCGAAAGCAAAGAGCGCTTTCGGGGGTTTTTTAGTGGGAACACGTCATTACACAGCCAGCACCTGATCGTTTTGATTCCTGTATGTTTTTCCCTGCTTTCACGTCGTAATACTAATTCTCGTCTAAAACACGGCACTGTGCGAATGACATGGTTTAGATGCGAATTAGTATTACTTTCGATCTCTGCATAGCTGGCATGAATGATCTTTTTTCCCATCTATGCCGTCATCGTTTTGCCCGTTCCGGGAGAACCAAAAACTCATGGCAGCAGACGAATTGGGCATAATGGCATATAATCCCCATTCTTCAAACACCTCCTAACTTTCCCGGAATAGATAACCGTTCTGACCTGTTCTCTTTCAATTTAAGATATAGCGCTGTATTCTTCGCGTACAGTCTGTTCCATTCCCAACTTGTAATTTCACCAGCATACCAAGGTACTCCGACTCACAGTCCATGTACATTTCCGCATCTTTTCATCCATTTTACCCCCGATTGTTTTTTTCCTGTTTTTCACTCAAAAGCTATTGCAATTTAGCGTAGAAAAGCGTATGATAGTCACATGAACAAATTCCGCCCGGTGGACGAAATTTGTCCCACTTATTTTTGAAGGAGGTCCCCATGATGGAACGTGTTTATAATTTTTCCCCCGGCCCCTCGATGCTCGCGCAGCCCGTGCTGGAAAAGGCACAGCAGCAGCTGATGATGTATGGCAGTACCGGTATGTCCGTCATGGAAATGTCTCACCGTAGCAAGATGTATACCGACATCTTCGACAAGACGGTGGCCGATCTGCGCGAATTGATGCAGATTGATGATGATTATGAGGTACTTCTGCTTCAGGGTGGCGCGACGCTGCAATTCTCCGCCATCCCCCTGAACCTGATGACCAAGGGCAAGGCCGATTATGTGGATTCCGGCAACTTCGCCCACCTGGCCGCCGAGGAGGCCAAACGTTACGGCGCGGTGAATATCGCCGCCACCAGCCGCCCGGATAACTACACCTATGTGCCGGACATGAAGACCGCCCAGTTCGACCCCGATGCAGATTATGTCCACATCACGCAGAACAACACCATCTATGGCACGCGCTTCATCGAGCTGCCGGAGGTGGCCGCGCCGCTCGTGGCGGATGCCAGCTCCATGATTCTCTCCGAGCCGATGGATGTAAAGCGCTACGGCGTGATCTACGCCGGGGCACAGAAGAACATTGGTCCATCCGGCCTGTGCGTAGTCATCGTGCGCAAAGATCTGCTGGGGCACGCCAATCCCCTCTGCCCCAAGCTGATGGACTGGAAGGTCGAGGCCGATAAAGGCAGCATGTACAACACGCCCAACACCTGGGGCATTTACCTCGCCGGACTGACCTTTGAATGGCTGAAATCCATCGGCGGCGTGGAAGCCATCTATCAGGTCAATCAGGAAAAGGCCGCGCTGCTCTACGATTTTCTTGACAACAGCCGCCTGTTCAAGGCTACGGCACAGAAAGCGTACCGCAGCTTGATGAACGTCACTTTCGTCACCGGCGACGCGGAGAAGGATGCCGCCTTCGTCAAGGCCGCAGCCACGCAGGGACTGGTCAACCTGAAGGGACACCGCACCGTTGGCGGCATGCGCGCTTCCATCTACAACGCCATGCCGGTGGACGGCGTGAAAAAGCTGGTTGAATTCATGAAGCAATTCGAGCTGGAAAACGCATAAGGAGGTCAGCAGCGCCATGTACAAGATTCAAACCCTCAATGCCATTTCGCCCGTGATTCACGAGGAGCTGTCGGCGGAAAATTACGCCATCAGCCCTGAAGAACCGACGCCCGACGGCATCCTTGTGCGCTCCGCCGCCATGCACGACACGCCCCTCGGCGCAGACCTGCTGGGCATTGCCCGTGCCGGTGCCGGTGTAAACAATATTCCGCTAGACAAATGCACCCGACAGGGAATCGCCGTCTTCAACACGCCCGGTGCCAACGCCAATGCCGTCGCCGAGCTTGTCCTCGGCGCGCTGGTGATGGGTAGCCGCAATGTCGCTGCCGGCATCCGCTGGGCGGAAACGCTCAAGGGGCAGGACGGCGTGTCCAAGCTGGTGGAAAAAGGCAAGGGACAGTTTGTCGGCCCTGAACTGCGCGGCAAAACGCTGGGCGTGATTGGTCTGGGCGCGATTGGCCGTCTCGTCGCCAATGCCGCCTGTGCAGGATTTGGCATGAAGGTCATCGGCTGCGACCCGTTCATCTCGGTGGAGAGCGCATGGGCGTTGTCCAGTCAGGTTCGCCGCGCCGCCACCAACGAAGAGGTTTTTGCACAGGCGGATTACATCACCTTCCATGTGCCGCTCAACGACAAGACCCGCGGCAGCATCGACGCAGCGACCATTGCCAAAATGAAGCCCGGTGCCATTCTGCTGAATTTCTCCCGTGGCGAGCTGGTGAATATCGCCGACCTGAAGGCCGCGCTGGCAGATGGACAGCTTGGCGGCTACGTCACCGACTTCCCCTGCGAGGAACTGCTGGGCGTTGACAAAGTCACCTGCATTCCTCATCTGGGGGCTTCCACGCCGGAAAGCGAGGACAACTGCGCCCGGATGGCTGCTGCTGAACTGCGCGACTATCTGGAAAACGGCTCCATCCGCAACAGCGTCAACCTGCCGGATGTGCCGCTTGGCGCTCCCGAAGGCGTGCGCGTGCTGGTCATTCATGAGAATGTCCCCAACATGGTCGCCACCATCACCACCTGCATTTCAGCGGAGCATATCAACATCGACAATCTGGTGAACAAATCCCGGAAGGATGTGGCCGTGACCGTCATGGAGCTGGCCGACATGCCTTCTGCACAGGCGCTGAATGTTATCAGAGCCATCGCCGGTGTCATCCGCGTGCGCACGTTTGGGTGACGAATTTCCGCTCGTGTTCCCCTTGTAATTCTTCATTTTCTCCTGTATACTGATGGACAAAGTGCATGCCGTCCCCACGCTGCACCCATCCATCGGTTACAGGAGGATTTTTTCATGTCAGAGCCGTACTACGCGCCGTGCAGAGAGCTGGACATCTGCAATGAGCTGATTGAAAAATATTTTAATACGCAGCAATATGAGAAGTGCTTTGCCGGACATATGACGCTCGCCAAACAGGGCTATCCCCTTGCCGAATGCCAGATCGGCTACTTCTATTATGATGGCCTCGGCATTGATAAAGACCTCGAAAAAGCAGTCTATTGGACACGCCGCGCCGCCGATCACGGCGACCGTGACGGACAATACAATCTGGCCTGGTTCTACGAGGAAGCCATTGGTGTAGACAGGGATATGGAGCAGGCGGTTTTCTGGTATCGTCAGGCCGCCTTGCAGCATCATGACCTTGCACTTGAAAAATGCAGGGCACTTGGTGCTGACTTTTCCGGCACGCCTTCAATCCAACCTCGCAGCTCGCTGAAATGCCGGGTTTTTCCGTTGCGCACACTGGAACACTACAAATATACCGTTATCTGCTCCTCCTATCAGGGGAAATGGGTGCTTTCCCGGCACAAAAAGCGCGACACCTGGGAAACGCAGGGTGGACATATTGAAGCTGGCGAAACACCGACGGACTGCGCCAGGCGGGAGCTGTTTGAGGAAAGTGGCATTCAGGATGCAACGCTTTATCCGGTTTGTGACTATTGGGGATTTACAGATTACAGTTGCTCTAACGGGATGGTGTTTCTGGCCGTTGTCCATTCACTGGGCACGATGCCTGACAGCGAAATGAAAGAAATCCGCGCCTTTGATCAGTTGCCCGACGCGCTGACCTATCCGCAGACATCCCCCGTGCTTTTCCAGGAAGCCGCTCGCGTGTTGGAAAAAATCAACACATGTCCGTAATTGGTTTTCTTTCCATCCAAAACGTTTTCCATTTTTCCTGAAACACCCTTGCCAAAAGGCATCGAATCCGCTAGAATAGATGCGAAAGGTGGCGGAACTATGCCTGTATGGTTCAAGGAAGGGCGCGGCACACTCAGCGGCGCAAACGTTTCCATTTTGCTGCGCGACATGGGCGTGAATCGGCCGATGCTGGTGGCCGGTTCGCGAACGAAGGATGTGTTTTTTGCCCGGACGGGCATGACTTTTCCGGTCTTTAGTGGCTTTCACCCCAATCCGGATCTGGCGGACTGCGAAGCCGGGGCGGCACTTTTCCACGACAAGCGTTGCGACAGTCTGATCTCTATCGGCGGCGGCTCGGCCATGGACACGGCCAAGGGCATCAAGGCGCTGCTGCTGGCCGATAAAGAGGCCGTGCGTCACAGTGCCCTGCCGGAAAGTGCAGCACTGCCTCATTTGGCGATTCCAGCCACGGCTGGCACAGGCGCGGAAACAACCGCCGTCGCCGTGCTGTATGAAAACGGGCAAAAGCTGTCGGTGGATCATCCCCTGCTGCTGCCCGAGGCGGTGCTACTGGACGGTTCACTACTGGACACGCTGCCGGATTATCATCGCAAAGCATGCGCGATGGATGCGCTGGCACAGGGCATTGAATCCTGGTGGGCAAAAAAGGCCACAGTCGAAAGCCGCATCCATGCAGAAAAGGCCATCACCGGCGTTCTCGACCATCTGACGGCCTACCTGCAATCGGGAGAGAATACCGCTTCGGCACAGGATGCGCTGCTCCGCGCCGCTCACGAATCCGGTCTGGCCGTTCAAACCACACGCACCACGGCTGCGCACGCCATGAGCTATCAAATTACGAAGCGACTTGGCGCGGCACACGGGCATGCCTGCATGCTCACACTACCGTATCTGTGGCTGCATCTGGCGGAAAATCCGGCGCATCACGATATGCTGACGATGCTTTCCCGTCTCATGGGCGGCACGGAGGTTTGTGACGGTGCCTGGCTGCTGCTGGGGCTGCTGGCTACGCTGGGGCTGGACAATCAGCCCATGCCGGACGACGAGACGCTGGATGCGCTGGCCGCCTCGGTCAACGTGGAGCGTCTGGGGAATCATCCCGAACCGCTGACTACCGCGCAGCTTCGCAAGCTGTACGTTCAGGCTTTTACGCCCCTGAGCGAAGAATTGCGCCAGAAAGCGCTGTGCGCATGGAGGCAACATGGCTGACACGGCGGATCTGAAAACCGGCGCATGGCCGTTTATTCAGGCCGTGACAGATTTTCTCTTCCTTCACGACAAACCGGAAGCAGCAGACGTTATTCTGATTCCCGGCTCGCGCCATACCGGCCATACGCGCCGGGCTGCGGAGCTTTTCGGGCAGGGCTTTGCGCCGCTGGTTCTGCCGTCAGGACGCTTTCCGCTGTCTTCCGGCGCTTTCGCCGGTGTTTTGCCGGAGGATCAGGCTGATTATCCGCAATCTTATCTCACAGAATGGGCTTTTATGCGCGATGTCCTTATGCATCACGGTGTACCGGAGAAAGCCATTCTCCGCGAAGATCAGGCCACTTTCACATGGGATAACGCGCGAAAATCCGCTCAGGTGCTGTTGAATCACGGCGTTTCGGTCAAAAAGGCCATCCTCTGTTGCCGACCGTTTCATGCCCGGCGCGCGCTGCTGTATTACCAGACAGCGTTTCCCGAAACGCAGTTTCTGGTCTGTCCCGGACAGGAAACCGGGGTTGATCGGGACGACTGGTATCAGACAGCGCAGGGACGTGCCCGTATTCTGGGCGAATTGCAGCGCCTCGGCGGTCAGATCAATGAGCAGTTTGAAGCCTTATGCGCCGCCACGCCCGATTTGGCTGAATTCCAGTGATGCTTCGCGATATTTCGCGCTTTTTCAAGATGATTTTTCCTTTTCCGGGATGATTTTGTCTTTTTGAATCGTTTGTATAACTGGTTCACATCATTACAAAATCATTTTGCGGAAAGCAGGAGTGCAACACCCATGACACGAGGAATCAAACGATTGCTGAAAACCATTTTACTGCTGGCTCTGCTGGGAGCCGTGACCTATGTGGGCATCGTCCTGATGGTCTGCTGGAAGGAAGCTCATGTGCCAGCCCCTGGCAACGATTATGATGCCATGCTGGTGCTGGGCGCGCAGGTCAAGCCGGACGGCGAACCTTCCCTTCAGCTGCAATGGCGGCTGGAAAAAGCCGCTGAAACCTACCGAGCGAAAAAAGTCCCCGTCGTCGTCTGCGGCGGACAGGGCAGCAACGAACCAGCTCCGGAAGCGGTCGTTATGCGCGATGTGCTGATTTCACTGGGCGTGGATGAAGACATGATCCTCATGGACACCACCTCCACCAGCACGCACTCCAACGTGCGCAACGCCATGACGCTGCTGGAAGGCTACGATGTCCATAAGGTGGTTGTTATCACCAGCGATTATCATTTACCGCGTGCGTTGGCCATCACGGAGGATGCCGGGCTGGAAGCCTGTGGCGTGGGTGCGCCCACCAAGCTCGGTATGCGCTACTGGGTGAAAAACCATGGCCGCGAAGCGCTGGCGTGGTGCAAATACTGGGCGATGAAGTATTTTCATCTGCCGCTGGAGTGATGAAATTCAATGACCAGAGACATGCTTGCCGACCGGCTGACCGTCTGCGGCATTCCTTTTGACAATGAAACGCCGGAAAAGCTGCTCACCTACCATGCACTGCTGCTGGAATGGAACGCGAAGATGGATCTGACCGCCGTGACTGACGAAGCGGACATGATCGACCGGCACTATATCGACAGCCTGATGGCACTCACCTACCCCGGACTTATTCCGGAAAACGCGACACTCATTGATGTTGGCACAGGTGCCGGTTTTCCCGGGCTTCCGCTGGCGCTGGCGCGGCCTGACCTGCATGTGACGCTGATGGATGCGCAGCAGAAGCGCCTGAACTTCCTTCAGGCCGTGATTGATGCGCTGCACCTTTCCAATGTGACACTCGTGCATGCCCGTGCCGAGGATGGCGCACGCAGCCCCGAGCATCGCGAACGCTATGACCTGGCCGTTGCGCGTGCCGTCGCGCCGCTGCCTGTTTTGGCGGAATATCTGCTGCCGTATGTCAAAGTCGGCGGTCAGGCCATCTGCTGGAAAGGGCCTGCGGTGCAGGAGGAAATGGCCGCTGGAAAAAAGGCCGCCTTCCTGCTGGGCGGAAAGCTGCTGGAGCCGCTCTCCGTCACCATTCCCGGGCAATCGTGGCAACATCTGCTGCTGCCCATCCGCAAGCAGACAAAAACCGCCCGACAGTATCCGCGAAAAGCTGGCACGCCCAGCAAAGCGCCGCTCGGTCAAATCGACAGGGGCTGACGCTCCTTCCCCCTTCCCTGACAAAAATGACCCTCCGACGGGCTTGCATCGTGTCGAACGATTCTGCTTGCCCCTGGAGGGTCTTTGTTTTACAATGGGATCGTCAGCTTTTTTATGACAAAAGGATGCTTCCGGTTTTGCCGGAAAAAGCCACTTGCAGGGAAGGGGTGCTATCTCATGCTGAATCAGGCGCACTGGAACAACACCGGCTATACTTTGCTACCCGTGAAGAACATTTTTCTCCGGGACAGCATTTCACAAACGCAGGAAAATCTCGTTCCGCTGGAATCACTGGCGGCCTCCATTGACCGGGAAGGGCTGCGCGAGCCGATCACCGTTTCGCAAAACGCACGCGGCTATGTTATTCTACATGGGAATCGGCGGCTCATGGCCTGTCGGATGTTGGGCTGGACAGAGATTCCGGCCTTCGTGCAGGCGGCCTCTCTGTCGGAGCTTCCTTCTGCCGCATCGCTGCTTCAGGCATTGCGCCAGCGCCCCCTGTTTTATCTGGACATGGCGGAGGGGATTGCACGCCTGAATGGCGAATTTCAGCTCAACCGCGCCGATATTGCCGCGCAGCTGGGCGAAAACGCCGTACGCGTCACGTCACTCGCGAAAATCGGTCTGCTGGACGAGGAAACACGCACCCTGCTGCGCACCCATCATCTTTCAGAGCGCACGGCGGAAGCCCTGACGCGCCTACCCGATGCCGAAAGCCGACTACGCGTCGCCCGAAAGGCCGTCGCGGAGCAGCTGGACATTCGGGAAATCGAACTGCTGGTCAACACGGCGCAGCGCCGCTTGCCCGTGCCTCAGCTTCCCAGACGGATTCAGGGTGGCGTTCGCGACGTGCGCCCGTACTTAAACGCCCTGCGCGACGTGGCGGCGCAGATGCAGACAGCCGGTTTGCCCGTCGAATTCACCGAAAGCACCGACAATGGCCACACCACCCTGACCATCCGTCTCCCTCATGCACGGCGGCGGCGCAGTCAATCTGTCAAATAGCAGCGCAGGGTTTTTTCGATCCAGTACAGATAGCGCGGCCCCGGCACTTCCAGCGCCTTCATTTGCAGATAAAGTGGAATCCCATCCGCCACGTCGTGCCACAGATCGGTAAACACCGTGTCATATTCCCCCAAATGCGCCGTCGCGTAGTCAAATGCATCCGCCTGAACGATTTTCAATGCCTCCGGACGCGGAAAATGTGGCAACAACCATGCCCGGAATACTTCGATTACTTCCGGATTCCGTTCCACCACCGTCACCCGAGACACGTCCTGCTTCAGCAGGCAGTGAAATGCATAATACCCCAGCCCCAGTCCGAACGTCAGCACTCGACCCCGTGATTCCCGAACACAGGGCTGAATCGTGTTGATTTCATTCGGCGTAACCGTCATCCAGACGCGATTTTTTTCCTTGACGGCAGGAAACGTGAATTTCTGGTCAAACCATCCCAGCTGTGGATAGACATTCTCCCCGTCGCGAATAAAGTCGTCCCGGACGAACAGCTCCATCGGCGCAATAACATCCTGCGTCAGTTCCACATCACCTTTTTGCCCATGAACTTGCTGAATCTGCCGCAGATACGCATCCGCTTCGTAATCTGCCGCTTCGCATCGGCGCAGCACACGCGGCAGCGCCTGACGATACAGCACGCGATCCTCCGCCCTCTCCGGATCAAGTCCCAAATGTGCACTCAGCAGCGCCGCATAGGCTTCCTCCGGCGTATTGCCGCACGAATCGCACAGCACCGCCACATCCTCCGGCTGAATCCGGGCAGGCGTAAAGCATAAATATTCGCTGAGCAGGGTCAGCAGCCGTTCATTTTCCTCATGCGTCATGTCATCACCTCTCCGCCATGATAGCACAGCTGCGCCCCGAACGGAATGGTGAAAAAGGTCATGCAAGCAACCAGTTTCGTCGCCACAACCGGGAGTTGACAAATTTCCAAGCCGAAATGGTAGCATGCAACCGGATTTTTTGCTATTCTTGAACCATCAGCCCACCAAACGGCCAGCCCTTCCCCCGAAAAGGGACAATCCCAAAGGCAAATCAGAGGAGGATTTTTTGAATCATTCTTGCAGATAATACTAATTCTCGTCTAAAAAACGTAGCCCAACGAATGCACGCGCTGCCACGAATGCCAGACGTTCTTCATCTAGGAGGGGCTGGATCGCGTGATTCAGCAGTATCTAGGAGGCATCACCCTGCAGGATGTGCTGGATCACAGCCCATCATCAGCGCTCTGACCACATGGGAGGCTATCAGCAGCCCCATCGCACCGGGAACAAACACCATGCTCCCCGGAATCGCCTTGCGTCGGCCTTCCTCCTCCGCAATCGGTTCAGCCGGTGCATGCGGCTTTTCCAGTGAATAGGCAACGGTCATGTGCCGTATGCCTTTTTTCTTGCAGGCAACACGCATGGCTCGTGCCAGCGGACAGACGCTCG
>CAZGKQ010000039.1:0-10618 GCA_964526125.1 uncultured Faecalibacterium sp. | reverse complement strand
TCACCGAGGCCGGGCGCGAAAAGCTGCAAAGCGACATCGCCGCCTGGAACGAAACGAAACGACAACTCGATCATTTACTGGAGGTTTGAGGAGACATGGAGACTGATTTCTTCCGCCGCAATGGCACTTACCAGGATTTTTCCTTTTCGGAACGCTTCATCAGTGACACGCTTTGCTGGCAGGAAATCAGCCACCAGCGGCTTTCCTGCATCGGGGACAAACAGAAGGAGGTTTGCAGCAAATGAACCAGAATGATACCGTCTCTCGCATTGTTGACCTGCTCTTTCAGAATCTCGTGATGAATGACGAAGTGCAGGCGATTTATGACGAAACCATGAGCAACTGCCAGGAGCGCTACGCCGACATGGTGTCGCGTGGTCTCGGCGAAGACGACGCGATTGCCGCCGTCATCGAAAGCCTGAAGGGCATGGAGGAGGTTCTCCGCCAGTACCCAACCAAAGACGAAAACGACGAGGACGACGAAGACGATGAACCGTTCAGCACGGCGAAGGAATCGGTGGACGGCGAGTTCCGCTTCTCCTCCCATAACATTTCGCGCATTGAAATGACGCTGGTGAGCGAGGACGTTTTCTTCAAAGAATCGCCAGACAATCAGGTGCATGTCTGCTTCGGTGACGAAGAGGACGCGCAGAAAATGTCCTGCACGCTGGAAAACGGTGTGCTGACCATCTGCCGCAACCCCAACGCCGCGAAGGAATCGCGCCGCGAGGACGGCAGCAGCTGGGAAAACGTATTCACCTATCACAACAAAAACGGCGGCACATTCTCCGTTGACCAGTGCACGCAGAAAGTCGTCGAAACGCATCCCAATGGAACGAAGGATTTCTACAATTGGGAAAGTGCCATGTCGCATTTCGGTCAACAACTGGGCAAGCTGTTCGGAAATTTGAAGAAATCGACCTTCAGTTTCTCTCAGGGTTGCGATGAAGTGACCATTTTCCTGCCGAGTCAGCTGGACGTTCCCGTGCATGTGCTGACGACCAACGGCGATATTTCTTTTGAGGAGCTTTTCGTGCGTAATCTTTCCCTCGTAACCACCAGCGGCGACATTTTCCTCACACCCCATCACCAAACCAACATGCAGCGACTGACCGCGAGCAGCACCAGCGGCGATATCGAGGCAAACATGACGGCGGAGGAAGCCACCTACAAGACCGTCAGCGGCGATGCAAACCTGAAGGGGCAATACCACACCCTGCGTGCCAGCACGGTCAGCGGTGATCTGGACTTCGTGGGGGATGCACGCCATTTCCACTTCAACACCGTCTCTGGCGACGCAATTTCCAGGGTTCTCCATCATCTCACCACCGTCAACGGCAGCACTGTTTCCGGCGACATTGAGCTGACCATTCCGGCGGACATCGGCACCTGCGCTGTGCGGTTCAGCACGCGCTCCGGCGACGTGAGCAACGAGTGCAACGCACGCGGAACGCGGACACTCCACGGCAGCATCAGCAGCGTTTCGGGGGACATAACGATTTCCTGACGTTTCCCGAAATACAAACCATCACCAATAAGGGGCTGTTGCAGAAACATCCATCTGCAACAGCCCCTGTTTTTTTGTTTTCTTTCGTCAACACAGGTATTTTTCCGCCGCCTGCATCAGCCTGCGCCTTGCTTCCTTTGAATTTTCTGTCCAAAGCAGTGCATCAAAGGCGTGGATGTTGCCATGAAAAACATCCACATGCGCTTCGATTCCAGCGTCTTTCAGATTCTGAACATAGCGCAACGTTTCGTCATAAAACGCTTCTCCATCTTCCACATAGGTATAGCAGGGCGGTAGATGGCTGTAGTCCGTTGCCCGGGCCGGGCTGGCGTAAGGCGGCACTTTGTCCGTTCCATACAATTCGCCCAGATACCACCGCCATCCCCAGTGATTCCGCTTTGTGTTCCAGACATGGGCGTGATTATTCCGTGAAGAGTCCGTGTCCTCGCAATCCAGCATGGGATAGAGCGGAATCTGAAAAGCAACCGGCACTTCTCCCCTGTCCCGTGCATACTGGCAGAGCGCCGCAGCCAGACCGCCCCCGGCGCTTTCGCCGCCAACCACGATCCGTTTCCGATCAATCCCCAGCGCCTCCGCATGCTCATACATATATTTCAGCGCCGCATAGCAATCCTCCAGCGCCGCCGGATAAGGCGCTTTCTTCGCGAGCCGATATTCCGGGGAAATCACCACGCCGCCATAGCGTTTCGCCAGCGCCTTGCCCATCGACACATGAACCATGGCGGAAGACCCCAACACATATCCGCCACCGTGTATCCAGAGAATTCCTGCGCCCTTTCCATACGACAGAATCCTGAGTTTCAGTTTTCTTCCGTCAGCGCAGCTGATCTCTTTTTTCATGTTCTTCTCCTCTTCAATCGGAGTTCTTCCCAGCGCCGCAGCACTTTTTGTATTTTTTTCCGCTTCCGCACGGACACGGGTCGTTTCTCCCAATTTTCTGTCTGGCCTCAAATGATCCCTGCATCACAGTGTCTTCAATATGCTCCATCTCGCCAATTGGATCAAAGAAGTCAGACATGTCCATATGGGGAATGTCTTCGTCACGGTCTGGAATATCATCCTTCGGTACAGGGGCATTCGCGATGTCTGTGGGTTTCCATCCGCGGAGAACAGGATTGGGCATGACCTGATACAGCTTATTTCCCAATTCACGACACTGCTTCACCTGTTCGAGCGTTTTGAACGTTTTTTCGCCATACTGCCAGGTCTTCAGGATGCTTTTAACCCATGAATCCCCTTCGCACAAGGCGCAATTCTGCATAAAGCGAATTCCCTCAGCCAGATCTTTTCCCCTTTTTTCTCCCAATTCCTTCATCGCAAACGTAACGATCTCCTGACTTTCCGGGGTATCTGGCAGCTCATCATGGAAGGCCAGAAGCGTTTCTTCATCGTATTCGCAAATGGGCAGATCCTTCCGCACGGCTAGAAAATTGTCCAGATCATTTCCACACGCCAGCAGATGTTCCGCCACCAGCTCCGGTTCTGCTACGCCCTTTGTCGCCACGCAGCAATGGTAGCAGTAGAGATCCTTATTACATTTTTTCAGAACGCCCTTGAGTTGGTTTTCGGTTACTTCCGGATGCCAGGTTTTGATTTTGTCAGTCACATATCTGAGCGGAATTGCCCAGTAAAAATCTGCAAAAGCAGCTAGCAGGTTTCCCAGTTGTTCATTGATCATTTCTATCGTCTCCGTTTTTGTTTTTGATAGGTCATGTCAGCCGCACCGCTTCCGGCAGAATCTCCAGCGCATTCGGTTCGACATGACAAGGCAGAAAAAGCACCTGTACCCCGGCTTTGACCGCCTCATCGAGGACCGCGCCAAATTCCGCATGCGTTTGAACATGAGGGCGTACTTCTGTGACACCTTCCATCTGAATCACAAAAGCAAGAATCGCACAATACCCGGCTTTCCTGGCGCCAATCAGTTCCCGAATGTGCTTCACGCCACGTTTCGTCGGTGCATCCGGGAAATAACCAATGCCGTCGATTTCCAGCGTACAACCTTTCACTTCCATCAGGTAATGCCTTTCGCCGCGCTCCATATAGAAGTCGATTCTGGAACTGCCAAAGGCATATTCCGGAATAATTTTCTCAAACGACTGGCTTTTCAGCCATTGATATACCACCTGATTCGGTGCCTGACTGTCCATGTTAACCAGGAGGCCGTTGCTCTTTCGCACGGCCACCAGATCATATCGTGTTTTGCGCGCCGGATTGTGGGCTGCCGACAGCCAAACCTCTGCGCCGGGAATCAGCAGTTCCCTGCATCGTCCCGTATTCTTCACATGCACCGTCTCGATTCGACCCCCCAGATCCACTTGCGCAATAAATCGGTTTGGCCGGGCTAAGAACAGTCCCCGTTCAATCTGATGATAGATCATATCGTTTCCTGCCGTTTCGAAAATTGCAATCGTTCCCGATTCTCATTTCCTGATGCCATCCGCTTCACTTCTCTGCCACACCGCGCTGCTTCAGATACTCCTGCTGTCCCAGCACAAACGCGTCCTGCCCGTAGCAGTCAGCCGCGACAATCAGCGGCAAATCACGCAGCGTCAGGCGTTTCACGGATTCCGGCCCCAGATCGTCCCAGCAGACAACTTCCAGTGACGTGACGCACTCCGCCATCAGCGCCGCTGCACCGCCGACGGCGGCAAAGTAAACCGACGGATACGCCTGCATGGCAGACATCACTTCTGGCGAGCGGCTGCCCTTGCCGATCATGCCGCGCAGACCGTGAGCAAGCAGCGTGGGCGTGGAAGCATCCATGCGTGTGGAAGTCGTCGGCCCAATCGAACCCACCGGGCGACCGGGCGGTGTAGGCGTTGGCCCGGCGTAGTAGATAACCTGTCCTTCCAGTTCGACCGGAAGTGGCTTGCCTTCCGCCTGCAGCGCCATCATGCGCATATGCGCAGCGTCACGCGCTGTGTAGACCACGCCGGAAAGCAGCACATGCTCCCCTGCATGCAGGGATTTAACGGTTTCTTCCGTCAGGGGCGTTGTCAGTTTCCGCATATTTGTTCCTCCCCTCCTCACAGCACCGCCGTCGCGTGGCGCGTCACATGGCAGCTCACGTTGACAGCCACCGGCAGCCCAGCAATGTGCGTGGGGGCGGCAATGATGTGCAATCCCAGGCAGGTTGTTTTTCCGCCCAGCCCCTGAGGGCCAATGCCGGTCGCGTTGATCTGCGCCAGCAGCTCCTGCTCCAACTGTGCATAAAAAGGATCGGCATGATGCTCGCCCAGCGGCAGCATCAGGGCACGCTTGGCGTTTTCCGCCACCTGCTCAAAATCGCCGCCAATGCCAATGCCCAGCACCATTGGCGGACAGGGATTCGCCCCGGCCATGCGCACCGTTTCCAGCACAAACTGCTTCACACCCTCCACACCGCTGGCTGGTGTTAGCATCTTCAGGCGGCTCATGTTTTCGCTGCCGAAGCCCTTGGGGGCAACCGTCAGCGTCAGGGCATCGCCCGGAACCAGACGCGTGTGGAGAATGCCGGGGGTATTGTCCCCCGTGTTGACGCGGCGCAGCGGATCCGCCACCACGCTCTTGCGCAGAAGGCCATCCACATAGCCACGGCGTACCCCTTCATGCACGGCTTTTTCGAAATCGCCGTCAATATGAACTTCCTGCCCCACGTCCGCAAAGATGATGGCCATGCCGGTGTCCTGACAGATGGGCATCTGTGTTTTTCGGGCAATCTGCTCATTTTGGTTGAGCAGGGTCAGCAGCTCTCTGGCCGGGACAAAGGGTTCTGCCTCTTCCGCAGCGTGCAACGCCTGCGCCACGTCCTGGGGAAGATTACGGTTTGCTTCGATGCACAGCCGGGAAATCGTCTCCGTAATTTTCTGCGCGGTGATGGTCTTCATTCGCCTTCCTCCTCATCGGAAAAAAGTTTTTTCAGCCGCAGCGCCGCCGCCTTGACGGCGTTTTTCTTTTCGCCGTCCAGCACCAGCTCGCTCTGCGCGTCCCGAAGTGAAAGCCCCTGTTGCACCATGGCATCAATCAGGCGCGCTTCCAGCGAAATGTCCGCCGCAGGCGCTTTTTCCTCCGGCAACGTGACGTCGTTCATGTCCAGTATCAGGCAATATTCGCCCTTTTCCGCCTTGGGATTATCGCGCAGCATTTGCAGCACTTCTTCCGCCGTGCCACGGATGGTCTTTTCGTGCAGCTTCGTCAGGTCGCAGGAGGCGCTGATGCGGCATCCCGGCAGCGTCTGGAAAATCGTTTCCACCAGCTCCACCACGCGGAAGGGCGACTCATGCACCGCCGCAATTTTCACCTGACGCGCCATTTGCGTCAGCTTCTCGCGCAGTTCCTTCTTTTCGCGCGGCAAAAAGCCGTAAAAAGCGAACTCACGCGTATCAAAACCACTCACCGACAACGCCGAAATCGACGCGCAACATCCCGGAATCGCCAATACGTCAATACCGCGCATCACACACGCCTTCACCAGCGCATAGCCGGGATCGGAGATGCATGGCGTTCCAGCATCCGTCGTCAGCGCTACGTCAATCTGCTCCGCCAGCATCTTTTCCGCCAGATAAACACCCTTTGTCTCCTCGTTGTGCTGATGGCAGGAGGTCAGCGGCGTGTCAATGTCAAACACGGTCAGCAGCTTTTTCGTGACACGCGTATCTTCCGCCGCAATCAAGCTCACGTTGCGCAGCGTTTCAACGGCACGCGGCGTCATGTCCTGCAAATTGCCAATCGGCGTGCCAACCACATAAAGTGTAGGCATTATTGCGCCACCTCCAGCTTCTGCGCCACGCGGAGCTTGGCCGAGCGTGCACGCGGATTCCGCTCGATTTCCTCCGCGGACGGCGCAACGGCTCCTCTGGCCAGTACCTTCACCACCGGCTTTTTGCCACAGGTGCAGATGGGGGCTTTGGGCGGACAGGTGCACGGATTTTGCAGCCGCTGGAAGCAGCGCTTCACCAGCCGATCTTCCAGAGAGTGGAAAGTAATCACCAGCATGCGACCACCCGGCTTCAGGCAGTCCACAAAATCGCAGATGGCCTGATCCAGCGGATCCAGCTCATCATTGACCGCGATGCGGATGGCCTGAAAGGTGCGCCGCGCCGGATGGCCATCGTCCTTTCGGCGGACGGCCTTGGGAATCGCCGCATCCACCGCATGTACCAGATCGAACGTCGTCGCCATCGGTTTTTTCGCACGATGCTCACAGATCATGGCTGCAATGCGCGCTGCCCACTTTTCTTCGCCATAGTCGCGGATGATGCGGCACAATTCCTGCTCGCTGGCGGTGTTCAGCAGATCCGCCGCCGTCATGCCCTGCGTCACATCCATGCGCATGTCCAGCGGTGCATCCTCGTGGTAGGAGAAGCCACGCTCCCCCCGATCCAGCTGGGGCGATGAAACGCCCAGATCCAGCAGCACGCCATCCAGCGCAGGAGCCTCTGCCGCCTGCAAAAGCGCCCGGCCATCATGAAAATTGCCATGCAACGCATGAAAGCCCGGAAAATCATGCAGCCGTTCCGTTGCTGCCGCAATGGCCGTCATGTCCCGGTCAATGCCGTAGAGGGTCGCGCTGCCGCCGGACTGACGCAGCATCGCGCCGCTGTGACCACCGCCGCCCAGCGTGCCGTCACAATATACGCCGTCCGGCTTCACATCCATCCATTCCAGCACTTCGCTGAGCAAAACCGGTTCGTGGATAAATTCCATGTTATTCTCCTTCTGCACTCTGTTCAGCGCCACGAAAGCCCCAGCGCCGTTCGTAAACTCCCTGCAAAATACAGCGACCCTGCCGCGATGACCACGCCGTCTTCTCCGGCCAGCGTCTGGGCAAGGCGCAGCCCCTCTTCCAGCGTTTCTGCCGCCTGTGCGTCCATACCGCACCGGCGCAGCGCCTCCGCATACTCGCATGCATCAAGCGCACGGGGGCTGTCCGGCGTGACGGTCACAGCCTGATGCGCCATCGCGGCAAAATCGCGCAGCATGGCCTCCTGCAATTTGTCCTCCAATACGCCGGTCAGCAGCACGCAGTGTTTTTGTGCCAGATGGCGTGTTACAAACGCCTTCAGCGCTCCGACACCCTGCGGATTATGCGCCCCATCCAGCAGCACCTGGCCGCACCGGTCGCCACACCATTCCAGCCGCGCCGGCCAGACCGTCTGGCGGAGTCCATCGTAAACCGCCTGATCGCTGATTTTCCAGCCCTGCGCACGCAGTTCTTCCACCATCGCCAGCACGCTCATGGCGTTTTCCGCCTGATGCTCCCCCGGCAGGGAAAGCTGCACATCTGGCCATTCGTTGCGCAGCGCATAACTCACTTTTGCCCCGTGCGCATGATATTCTGCCTGACGGATGGCCGAGGTTTCCAGCTGGCGCAGCGGCGCATGGCAACGTTCCGCCGCCGAAGCAAAGACTGCCTGAACCTCTTTTTCCGCCGGATGGCAGACGACCGGCACGCCCGGCTTGATAATCCCGGCCTTTTCCGCCGCAATCTGTGGCAGCGTATCACCCAGATACGCCTGATGATCCAGCCCGATGGCCGTAATCGCGCACAAAATTGGCTGAACAATGTTCGTCGGGTCTTTTCGGCCACCCATGCCGACTTCCACCACGGCCACGTCACACTTTTCGCCCTCGAAAGCAGCCAGTGCGAGCGCTGTCCCCATTTCAAACGGGGTAGGACACGCCTGTTCCTCCCTGCGGAGCGCCTCCGCGGCTTCCACCAGCGGATTGCCGTAACGCACCAGCTGCGCGTCCGTCATTGGCAGACCGTCCAGCCGGATTCGTTCCGGATACGCCTGCAAAAACGGCGATGTATACAGCCCCGTGCGGTATCCTGCGTGGCGCAGCACGCTTTCCAGCATGGCGCAGGTGCTGCCCTTGCCATTGGTGCCAGCCACATGGATGATGGGGATTTTCCGCACTTCCGGCATGGAAGCCCCCATCCGCTTCAGCAATCCACGCACATTTTCAAAGCCGTTTTTGCTGCCCATTGCGTAGCTGCCGTGGATGGCGGCCACCACCTGTTCGCTGTCCAGCATGACATCAGTTCCTTCCTTCGCGTGCTTTCGTCCCCTATTATAGCATACCTGCGGTTGGCTTGCAATCTTTCCGGAAAAAAGGAGCTGTTGCAGCTTTTGTTTCTGCAACAGCCCCGTACCTGTTTACATGGATTCCTTCAGTTCCTGAATGCGCGTTTCGACCTGTGCGGCCTTCTGCTGGTTCAGCTCCAGCTTGGCCTTCTCCTGCTCCACCAGCGCCGCAGGAGCCTTGCTCACAAAGCCCTGATTGTTCAGCTTGCCTTCAGCGCGCGCAATTTCCTTCCGCAGGTTGTCCAACTCCTTCGTCAGTCGGGCAATTTCCTTCTCGAAGTCCACCAGATCGCCCAGCGGAATGTACAGTGTGCCAGCCTTGGTCACGGCGGAAACGGTCTTTTCCGTCACATCGGCGCTGCTTTCGATGAGGCTCGTTTCGCTCGCACCGGCCAGGCGCTGGAAGTACTGTCCGGCATGCGCCAGCGTGTCCGCCCAGCCCTGCGCAGGCAGCAGCATCAGATGCGTGCGCTTACCGGCGGCCACATTCATTTCTGCGCGCAGGTTGCGGATGGTGCGGATGACCTCCATCACACCCTCCATGCGTGCTTCTTCTTCGGGGAAGTCCAGCTCCGGCTTCACTTCCGGCCAGCTGGAGAGCATCAGGAAGCCCTCGCGACCCGGCAGGAACTTGTACACCTGCTCGGTCAGGAACGGCATGAACGGATGCAGCAGCTTTAGCAGGCCTTCCAGCACATACAGCAGCACGCCCTGCACCGCCTTCTTCGCCGCCTCGTCCTCGCCGTTCAGGCGGCTCTTGGCCAGCTCAATGTACCAGTCGCAGAACTCGCTCCACGCAAAGTCGTAGATGCGATCCGCCGCCAGACCAAACTCGCCTTCCTACATGTTGCCGGAGATGGCACGCGCCGCCGCCTGGAAGCGCGACAGAATCCACTGATCCGCTGCCGTCAATCGGGTCGTGTCCAGCGGCACATTCTCCGTCACGTTCATCAGCACAAAGCGGCTGGCGTTCCAGATCTTGTTGGCGAAATTGCGTGCCGATTCCACGCGCGCCGGGATATAGCGCGTGTCGTTACCAGCGCTCACGCCCATCACCAGCGAGAAGCGCAGGGCATCCGCGCCGTACTGATCCACCACTTCCAGCGGATCCACGCCGTTGCCCAGCGATTTGGACATCTTGCGTCCCTGCTCGTCGCGCACAAGGCCATGAATCAGCACCGTCTCAAACGGCGGAACCTTCATTTCTTCCAGACCCATCGTAATCATGCGGCTGACCCAGAAAGTGATAATATCATAACCGGTCACAAGCATGTTCGTGGGATAGAAGTACTTCACGTCCTCCGTATTATCCGGCCAGCCGAGCGTGGAGAACGGCCAGAGCGCCGAGGAGAACCAGGTATCCAACACGTCCTCATCCTGCTTGATGTGGGTGGAACCGCACTTGCAGCAGCAGGTCGGGTTTTCCCGGGTGACGGTCATTTCGCCGCAGTCGTCGCAGTACCACACGGGAATGCGATGACCCCACCAGAGCTGACGGCTGATGCACCAGTCGCGGATGTTCTCCATCCAGTTCATGTACTGCTTGGTGAAGCGCTCCGGCACAAACTTCGTTTCGCCATTTTTGACGCACGCAATCGCCGGTTCCGCCAGCGGCTTCATCTTCACAAACCACTGCCGTGAGACCATCGGCTCAATGACCGTGTGGCAGCGATAGCAGGTGCCAACCTCGTGGGTCAGCGGCTCCACGCCCTTAAGCAGCCCCAGCGCCGTCATGTCCGCCACGATGGCCTTGCGTGCTTCCAGCGTCGTCATGCCGGCGTACTTGCCGCAGTCGATGGCCTGTCCGTCGGCATCCTTCGCCGCGTCCTCCGCGCCGGTCATGTGGCCGTCGTAGGTGAACACGCGCACCACGGGCAGATCGTGGCGCTTACCCACTTCGTTGTCGTTCGGGTCGTGCGCCGGGGTGATTTTCACCACGCCGGTTCCCTTCTCCATGTCCGCATGGTCGTCGCAGACGATCGGAATCTCGCGGTTCATCAGCGGCAGCATCACATGGCAG
>CAZGKQ010000038.1:5413-10805 GCA_964526125.1 uncultured Faecalibacterium sp. | reverse complement strand
CCTTCGGCTGCTCTCCTGCCTTGTAGGGAACCAGCCGCCGCGCCAGATTGCTTTCATAGGCCATGTTCAAACCCTCCTGACCGGCACACCCTCCTGTGCCAGATAATCTTTCAAATCGCGGATTTTCAAAATGTCAAAGTGGAACAGCGTAGCCGCCAGCGCCGCATCCGCGCCGCCCTGCGTCAGCACATTCCGGAAATGCTCAGGCTTCCCTGCGCCGCCGCTGGCAATGACGGGCACAGGCACGAGATCTGCGATGGTGCGCGTCAGTTCCAGATCAAAGCCGTCGCCAACCCCGTCGCAGTCCATGCTCGTCAGCAGAATTTCACCAGCGCCGCGCCGAACGCCCTCGGCTGCCCATTCCAGCGCATCCAGTCCCGTGTTTTCGCGGCCACCGCGCACATACACGTCCCAGCCACCGCCCGTCCGGCGCTTCACGTCCATCGCCAGCACAATGCACTGGCTGCCGAAACGCAGGGCGCTTTCCGTGATGAAGTCGGGATTGCGCACCGCCGGTGAATTGATGCTCACCTTGTCCGCCCCCAACCGCAACAGTGCGCGAATCTGCTCCATGCTGCTGATGCCGCCGCCCACCGTGAAGGGAATGAACACCTGCTCCGCCACCCGGGACACCACGTCCAGCATCGTTCCCCGGTTTTCGTGCGAGGCGTTGATGTCCAGCAGCACCAGCTCATCCGCCCCGGCCTGATTGTAGCGCACGGCTGCTTCCACCGGATCCCCGGCATCGCGAATGTCCACAAAATGCACGCCCTTGACCACCCGGCCATCCCGAATGTCCAGGCAGGGAATGATTCGTTTGCTCAGCATGTCTTTTCCCCCTTCCACGCGGCAAAGCGCCGCAGCATGTTCAGACCTGCGTCCCCCGATTTTTCCGGATGGAACTGCGTCGCCATCACGCTGCCGCGCTGCACCGCTGCGGTGAATGTCTGGCCGTAGTCGCAGGTGGCCGTCGTCCAGTCTGGCGACGTTTCCGCCATGCAGTAGCTGTGTACAAAATACACGCACGGATTTTCCTCCGCCTCAAACAGCACGCAATCCCGGGTATGGAGGGTATTCCAACCCATATGCGGAATTTTCAGACCCACATGGGGCAAAAAGCGCGTGATCGTTCCCGGCAGCAGCCCCAGTCCATCAAAGTGACCGTTCTCTTCGCTGTGTTCAAAGAGCATCTGCATGCCCAGACAGATGCCCAATACCGGCTTGCCTGCCGCAGCCGCATCCAGCAGCGCCCGGTCAAGCCCTTTTGACCGCAGCGCCGTCATCGCATCGCCAAATGCGCCCACACCCGGCAGAATCACATGATCTGCCCGGTCAATCACATCCGGTGCATCCGTGATCTGCGCCGGTGCGCCGATAAATTCCAGCGCTTTTTGTACACTCCGCAGGTTTCCCATTCCATAGTCGATGATCGCGATCATGGCAAAGCCTCCTGTCGTTGTTGATTCTTCGCATTAGTGTGCTAAAGCATTTTCGTCTGGAAAAAGGCAGGGATTTGCTCTCTGCCTTTTTCGCCCTTCAGCGAATTTTCCGTTTTCCTCAGCGCCCTCAGCGATAGAGGATTTCGTGGCGCTTGGGGCCAACAGAAACCATCTTCACCGGCACACCGCATGCTTTTTCAATAAACTCCACATACTTCCGGCAGTTTTCCGGCAGTTCGTCATAGCTCTTCGCACCGCGAATGTCGCACTTCCAGCCGGGCAGCGTCGTGTAGATCGGCTTGCAGCGCGTCAGCGTCGGCGTGGCCGGGAATTCCGTAATCTGCTGGCCGTCCACCTCATAGGCGGTGCAGACCGGAATTTCGTCGAGATAGCCCAGCACGTCCAGATTCGTCAGCACAACCTGCGTCGCGCCCTGCACCATCACACCATAGCGCGTCGCGACGGCATCAAACCAGCCCACATCGCGTGCACGACCCGTCGTCGCACCAAATTCGCCAGCGTCACCGCCACGGCGGCGCAGCTCATCACCAGCCTCGCCTTCCAGCTTGCTGACAAACGCACCAGCGCCCACGCAGGAGGAATATGCCTTGGTAACGCACACAATATCCGTCATGTCGCGCGGCGAAACACCGGCTCCCACGCAGCCAAAGCCGGCCAGCGGTGAGGAAGACGTGGTGTAGGGATAAATGCCATGATCCGGATCGCGCAGGGAACCCAGCTGACCTTCCAGCAGGATGGTCTTGCCCTCCTGATTGGCCTGATACAGGAAATGCGTCGTATCGCAGACCATCGGACGGATTTTTTCCGCCAGCACCTTCAGATGCGCCATCAGCTCATCCACCTGAATCGGCGGCTGATGATACAGATGCTCCAGCAGCACATTCTTCTTCACCAGCGCGATTTCCAGACGCTTGCGCAGCAGCTCCTCATCATACAGCTGGCAGACCTGAATGCCTACCTTGGCGAATTTATCGGAATAGAACGGCGCAATGCCGCTCTTGGTGGAGCCAAAGGCACTCTTGCCCAGGCGCTCCTCCTCCAGCTTGTCAAACTCAATATGGTACGGCATCATCACCTGGCAGCGATCCGAAATCAGGAGCTTTGGCATCGGCACGCCACGCGATGTCAGCGATTCCAGCTCGCTGAGCAGCGCCTCGATATTCAGCGCCACGCCCGGGCCAATCACATTGACCACATTTTGATGGAACACGCCGGACGGCAGCAGATGCAGCGCAAACTTGCCATACTCGTTAATGATGGTATGTCCTGCATTCGCGCCCCCCTGGAAACGAACGACCACGTCGCTCTCTTCAGCCAGCAGGTCTGTCACCTTGCCCTTGCCTTCATCGCCCCAGTTGGCGCCCACGATGGTACGAACCATTCAAACATCCTCCTTGAAAGCAGCAGTGCATCAGGCGCTGCCGCATTTTCGGCATTACATCTTATTATGCAACACCCATCCGCCCTTGTCAAGCAAAAAACAGAAGAAAGCCCGTGGAAAATCCATTTTGCTTCATTTCCCGAATGTTCGCTGAAAAGAGGCAGTGCCCCTGTCAAAGGATTTGGAGCGAATCTCAGATTTTTCCAGAAAACAGCTTTTTTGACTTTTTCGCATGAAAATTCGCCATTTCTCATGCATTTTTCATGACACGTTCTGAAAAATGTGTTATACTATCCATGTTGCAGTATACACGATGAAACCGCCCGTCTCTTTTCCGAAACGGACGGATACAGAAGGAGGATGCCCGTGGATCATCTGATTCCCCGTTGGTATCGGGAGCTTGAGCTGTTCCGCACGGTCAAGCCGTTGCTGATTTTGGAAGGGCGCGTACTGGATCAGGTGCGCTGCCCCATCAGCGGCTCCGTGGAGGAGGACACGCTGCTCCCCCTGTCCAGCTTTCTTCATTACGACCTGACCGATGCCGGCTATGAGCAGGTTGTGTTTTATTCCAACCTCGTCGGCTTCATGAATCCGGATGCACCGCAGATGCTAACCAGTTTTGCGCAGACCAACGGCTGCAAGGTGGAAAACGGCGCGATTCCGGCGGAGTTCAAGGGCAACACCAGCGACACGGCTCCCAACATCATCCGCCGCGCCCTGATGCAGCGCCAGCACGCCACCGCCATTGTGCTGGAAATGACCAGCCGCTACATTGTCTCCCCCGAACGACTGGATTTGCAGGATGTGACCAGCTTCAATCTGCTGATGCAGTCCGCCCTGTCCGCCAGCACGGTGCGCACACCGCAGGGGCGGAAGAGCAATCTGCTGATTCTGCTGGTCAACAAGCTCAACGACCTGCCAGCCTGGTTCTACCTGAACAATCCCGTCTGCAAGACCATCACGCTGGAAGCCCCCGACCGCGAGGAGCGTCTGCGCTTCATTTCCGGCAATGCCTGGCCATCCTTTTTTGATGCCGCCGTTTACCGCACCGATATGCCCTGGTATCAGCAGCATCCGGAGGATTTGCGCAAGCTGCGCGAAAAGTTCGTTGGCCTCACCGAAGGCATGAGCTTTAGCGAGCTGGATGCGCTCCGCCGCCTGTCCCAGCTGCAATGCGCCCCCATCCGCGAGCTTTGCAGCATTGTTGATCTGTACAAATACGGCATTCACGAAAATCCCTGGGCAAAGCTTTCAATGGACAGCCTGAAAACGGCCAAAGCCGATTTCCAGAAGCGCATCAAGGGGCAGGATGCCGCGCTGGAACGCTCGCTGGATGTCATCAAGCGCGCTGTCACCGGCCTGAACGGTGCTAATTCTTCCGGAACAGGCAAGCCCAAGGGCGTGCTCTTTTTCGCCGGGCCAACCGGCACCGGCAAGACCGAAACCGCCAAAGCGCTGGCGGAAAAGATTTTCGGCGACGAATCGGCCTGTGTCCGCTTTGACATGAGCGAATATGGCCAGAGTCACTCCGACCAGAAGCTGCTGGGCGCACCGCCCGGCTATGTCGGCTACGAAGCCGGTGGTCAGCTAACCAACGCCGTCAAGAAAAATCCCTTCTGCATCCTTCTTTTTGATGAAATTGAGAAGGCGCACCCCTCCATCTTCGACAAATTCCTGCAAATTCTGGAAGATGGTCGTCTGACCGACGGTCAGGGGCACACCGTGTATTTTTCGGAGTGCATCATCATCTTCACCAGCAATCTGGGCATGTATGTGGCCGATGAATTTGGGCAGCGCCATCAAAACGTGTCCTACGACATGCCCTATGAGGAGGTCAGCACCCGGCTTCGCAGCGCCATCGGCGATTATTTCAAGCTGGAACTCGGACGTCCGGAAATTCTCAACCGCATTGGCGAAAACATTGTCATTTTCGACTTCATCCGCCAGGAAGCCGGACAGGCCATTCTCCGCGCACAGGTGGACAAGCTCATCCGCCGCCTGCAGGAGGAAAAGCAGCTGACCCTCGTCATTCCGGAGGAAAGCTACGCCCAGTTAGCCGACGCGGCGCTGAAGGATCTGACCAACGGCGGTCGCGGCGTGGGCAATCAGGTAGAGGCGCTGCTGATCAATCCGCTGTCGCGTTATCTGTTTGACAGCGGCGTGGTTGAACAGGCCACCGTCACCATTGACGCGTTTGAAACCGACGCACAGCCGCCGTGCATCCGCTGCACCACCCGGAAGGAGGAGCTTTCATGAGTACGCAACCCCCTCGTCGCCGTCCAACATCGCTGCTGGATGGGCTGGCTGATATTGCGCAGGATTTCTGGGAGGCGCTTCCCTCCGCCACGTCAGCGCAGCTTTCCGTCGAACCGGATGCTTCCGCGCCCCAGGCTGCGCCCAGCGCCCAGCCCACGCAGACGACTCCGGCGGAAGAAGTCGAAAAATCCGTCAGTTTCACCCCGGCCTCGCTGCCTTTCACCGATCTGTGGAAGGTGGCCGATGAGCCAATCAACTGGACGGAAGTACTCGCCTCCCCCTTCCCCACTGACGG
>CAZGKQ010000038.1:2771-5313 GCA_964526125.1 uncultured Faecalibacterium sp. | reverse complement strand
TTGATCCGGTGGCTTTTGTGCATGCGCTGTAACTTTCGTATAAAAACGACCATCTGCCCCTTTCTACAAGATGCAGATGGTCGTTTTTTTCATACTGCTTTACTTTCTCCGCAGTTTCGCCACAAAGAAGCCTTCAAAGCGTTCATTCGGGCAGACGCAGACGGTTCCCGGCAGCTTCACCGGCAACATCGGCACGGCTGCAACAAAAGGATGGTCAATCGCCACCACTTCGCATGCATCCATGCTGATCGCGTTTTGCACCACATCCTCGTTTTCCATCGCCAGCACCGAGCAGGTCGAATAAACCATTTCGTGGCCACGCGGAAGCAGCGAAAGCGCCTTGAGCAACATCGTTTTCTGCGTTTTGGCCGTTTTTTGCAGCCAGTCCGCCGTCATGCGGCGCTGCGGCTCGCCTTCTTCCAGCAGCAGCGTCCCACTGCCGGAGCAGGGTGCATCCAGCAAAATCCGGTCGAATTTGAACAGGCTGTCCAGAAAGCGTGCATCCTGTCGCAACACGCTCACACGCCCGGCGCCCTGCCGATCCAGATTGAATTGCAGCCGGTCGGCACGGATGGCATTCTTTTCGCAGGCCGTAATCAGCGCCTGTCCTCCGGAGAGTGCGGCCATCTGCGTGGTTTTGCCGCCCGGGGCTGCCGCCATATCCAGCACGGTTTCCCCGGCCTTGGGTGCAAGCACCAGCGCAGGCAGCATGGAGGACAGCGATTGCAAATAAATGCCGCCCTCCTCGTAACAGGGCAGCGCCCGGACGGCATCCTCATTAGCAGAGGGCAGCACCAGCGCATCCTCATACCAGTCGACCGTCTCCCAGGCGATATGCGCCGCTTCCAGCTGCGCCAGCACCGTCGCCCGGGTTGTCCGAAGCGGATTGACCCGGAGGGTGGTCACTTTGCGAACGTATCCCTTTTCAATCTGCGCAGCCGTTTCTGCGCCATACTGTGCTTCAAGCCGCTGATGCAGCAGCGGCGGAATTTCCGGCATGAACCTGTACCTCCTCCGCCGTTATGAAGCCGGATAAGACCGGGACATGCGGCGTTTTGTTTTAACAGACGGAAAAAGCGTTGTCTTTTCGGGCTTTTGCACACGCTCCTGGCGCTTTTCCGGTTCTTTTTTCATGCAGGATTCACCTCCTGCACAAAAGTTTATCCACAATCAATCCCCGTCATGCACCGGTTATTTCCCCATCGAATGAATCCGGGCAATATCAGCCGCAGGGTAGCCGCTGCGGAACATGGCCGTTCCCATCACCGCCACATCCAGACCACACGAGGCCAGCACGGGCAGATTCTGCATCGTCACGCCGCCATCCGTTTCCAGCAGCCCCGTATAGCCCATCGCACGAAGCTGGCGGAGCTTATCCAGCACCACGGGATTGAACTTCTGTCCGCCAAAGCCCGGTTCAACCGCCATCAGCAGCACCATGTCGCAGTCCGGCAGCAGATCGCGAATGGTCTCCACGCCGGTGTTCAGCTTCAGCGCCAGTCCCGTCTTCACGCCGTGGCTGTGGATTCGGCGCATCAGTGCCTGTCTGTTTTCCGCCACCTCGGCATGCACCGTCAATGAATACGCACCGGCGCGGCAGAATTCATCCACATACTTTCCGGGATTTGTCATCATCAGATGCACATCCAGCGGAATGGTAAAGCGCCGATGCAACGCCTCCACCACGCCAATGCCAAAGCTCAGATTCGGCACAAAATGGCCGTCCATCACGTCCACATGAATCCAGTCTGCCCCAGCCTGCATCATTTTCTGCACGCCAGCTTCCAAATTGAGTACATCTGCCGCCAGGATCGAGGGAGATACTTTCATGGTGCGCCTCCACGGTTCAGATCGGTTCTTTTTCTGTTGCATCCATTTGCGAAAGCAATGGGAACACCGCCCGTGTTCCGATGATTGTCCCCTTTTCTTTGATGGGCTTTTTGCTTTACTGATACCTGTTTTTCCACGCCAGACGGACATCCGCCAGCAGCGCCCGATAGCGTTCCAGCCGCGCCGGATGAATGTTACCCTCCTGCGCCGCCCTGGTCACGGCGCAGCCCGGTTCGCGGTCGTGCAGGCACGGCTGAAAGCGACACTGGCCAATATAGGGCTGGAACTCCGGATAAAGCTCCTGCAATTTTTCCGGTTCCATGCCCGTTTCCGTTTCCAGCAGGCTGAACCCGGCTGTATCCAGCACGCGAATACCGTCGCGCATCAGCAGCTGTGCATAGCGCGTCGTGTTTTTACCACGCTGGATTTTTTCGCTGATTTCGCCCGTTTCCAACTGCAAACCCAGCAGGGCGTTGAGCAACGTCGATTTGCCCACGCCGCTCTGTCCAGCCAGACAGCAGCAGCCTTCGCCGCGCATGAAGTTCTTCACTTCTTCCAGCCCTTCATGCGCTCTGGCACTAACGCGGAAGACGGGACATTCCGCCCCGGCGTATTCCTGCTGCATGCGTTCAAAGAGGCTTCCGCCATCCAGGTCGCATTTGCCCACCACCAGCGCCGTGCGCATCCCCTGCTTTCTGGCTCTGGCCAGCAG
>CAZGKQ010000038.1:0-2671 GCA_964526125.1 uncultured Faecalibacterium sp. | reverse complement strand
ATTTGCCCACCACCAGCGCCGTGCGCATCCCCTGCTTTCTGGCTCTGGCCAGCAGTCGATCCACCAGCAGCAGATCCGGCTCCGGCGAGGGACAGATCACGGCCAGCAGCAGCGTCACATTCGCCACCGGCGGACGGATGCATTCCGTCTGTCGCGGCAGGATTTCGTCCAGCCAGCCTTCCTCCTCGCCCTGTCCGGGATGGAAACGTACCCGATCCCCCACCAGCGGCGAGATACGCATGCGCCGGAACTTTTTCGGACAGCGCAGCGTATACTCTGCGCCCTCTTCATCCGCCACGATGTAAAATCCGCCGAAAAAGCGAACCAGCACGCCCTGCTTCTCCTCGTTTTCTTCTCTGCTGATCAATTCGTCGTTCATTCCAGTTCCACCTGCTGCTGATAGGAAAATTCATTGTTCAGATACACTCGGTAAGTATACGTCCCAGCCGTTGTCCCCGACAGCTCGACCTCCGGTTCTCGGCTGCTGTTGGCCGGATAGTTGCCTTCGTAGGCGGTGCATTCCACATTGCCGTCCACCAGTGTCACGCGCACGTTCGTCATGGTTTCCGTCTTCGGCAGCACCAGCTTGACCTTCGCCCTGGCCATCATGGACGGCACGCGGTAAATCGTCAGCGACACCTTCACGTCCAGCACAGCCTCCGAACCGGCGGAGGGCGTCTGCTGCACCACCAGCCCGTGCATCGCCTGATTGTCCGTATCCATGTAGGTCACGGATGGATTGATCGTCAGTCCGGCGCCCAGCAGCAGCTCCTGCGCTTCCGAAAGCGTTTTAGCAAACAGATTCGGCACAGTGGCCATGCCGCCAGAAACAATCACGCTGATCACGTCGTTGGCCATGCAGATACTGCCTTCCGTCGGATTCTGGCTGATGATCGTTCCATTCGGCACGGTCTGACTAACCACCTTCTGCGCCACGGTCAGCGTCAGGTTAAAGGGGGCAAGCACCGTCGCCGCATCTTCCAGCGTCAGATCCACCACCTTGGGAACCGTCTGCGTGGCCGGACCGTCGGAAACAGTTAGCACCACCACGTCGTTTTTGCGCAGCGTCACGCCTTCCTGCGGTGCCTGCAAAATGACTTCCCCAGCCTTGATGGATGGATGGTTGATCTTCATGATTTCCACGCGCAATCCGGTGCGTTGTATCTGCCGCTGCGCCGCGGAGGCTTCCAGCCCGATGTAGTCATCGACCACCGCACTGTTCACCACACGGTCGTAAATCGCCCGTGTGCCAACGAACAGCCCGTAGCAGACCACCAGCGCCATCACCACCGTCATGACCCACCAGACGCTGCTGTGCTGGCGGCGTGCCATGCGGCCACTGGGCTGACGGCGAAGCGCGCCGGAGACAGCTACCGCGCCGCTCTGCCCCATGTCGCCCGACACAACCCGCGGTGCCATCTGCTCCACCTGACCGGTGAGCGCCAGCTTCAGGTCGCGTGCCATGTCGTAGGCAGACTGGTAGCGATATTCCGGATTCTTGTCCATCGCCTTCATGCACACATGGCAGACAGCTTCCGACACCTCCGGCGCATACTGGTGGATGGGCGGTGGCGGCGTGCGCAGGTGCTGAATCGCCACGGAAACCGCCGTCGGCCCGTCAAACGGAACGCGCCCCGTCAGCATTTCATAGAGCGTCACGCCCACGCTGTACAGGTCGCTGGTCACGTCGGTTTTCTGACCCGATGCCTGTTCGGGGCTGAAATAATGCACCGTTCCCATCACCGAATCGTCCTTAGTCAGCGTGTCTTTGTTCGCGATTCGGGCAATGCCGAAGTCAGACACCTTCACATGACCATCCGACTGCATCAGGATATTCTGCGGCTTGATGTCGCGGTGAATGATGCCGTTGCTGTGCGCATGCTGAAGCGCGGAGAGGATGCGGATGGTAATCTGCACGGCGGAGCTTTCCGTCAGGCGGCCTTTTTCGCGAATCACGTCCTTGAGTGTCTGACCTTCGACGTATTCCATGATCAGGAAGCGGTTTCCGTTGGCATCCATGCCTACGTCCAGCAGATTGACGATGTTGTGGTGCGTCATTTTGAACGCCGCTTCCGCCTCGCGCTGGAAGCGTGCAACATACTCATCATCCCGATTGTATTCCGGTTTGAGCACCTTCACCGCAACATAGTGGTGCGTGTTCAGATCGTTTGCACGGTAAACAACGGCCATCCCCCCCACGCCGATTTCCTTTTCAATGCGATAGCGCCCAGCAAGGATGCGTCCGGGTTGAATGGTCACATTCATGCCCTTTCCTCCCCGTCATAGAGGATGACCAGCGACACATTATCACGGCCACCGGCATTGAGCGCCGCCATGAGCAGTGCATCCGCCGCTTTCTCCGGGGGATACTGGCGCAGCGCCGTGTCCAGCTTTTTTTCCGGTACCATGCCGTGCAACCCGTCGGAGCAGATCAGCCAGACATCGCCCGTTTTCCGCTCCTCCACGCTTACATCCACCTCGATGGTCTCCTCCGTTCCCACTGCACGGGTAATGATGTTGCGCATGGGATGGCGCTGCGCTTCCTCCTCGGTCAGCACGCCAGAGCGCACCATTTCCTCCACCCAGGAGTGATCGAAGGTCTTCTGTTTCAGCTCGCCATCGCGCAGCAGATACACGCGGCTGTCGCCCACATGGCCGATATAGGCAAACT
>CAZGKQ010000037.1:7760-11035 GCA_964526125.1 uncultured Faecalibacterium sp. | reverse complement strand
GGCGCACGTCCCAGCGCACCACGATCCTGGAACATGAACAGATACCAGTTTCCCTGCGGATCGTCCACCATGCCGCCCTGCGCCACGCCCAGATGGCGGTGATATTGCATGTCGTCATCAATGATGTCGCGGCCACGGAATTCGTCGGTCAGTGAATCGGCAATGAAACAGGCTTCGGTTTTCAGGCCGCTTTCGCCGCCGGGCATGTGGCAGGTGAACAGGTAGTAGCGGCCATCGCGGCGGTAGAGATGCGAGCCTTCATACCCCAGCGGAATGCCGGGTTTGTCTACTACCAGAATGCGGTCAAGACCGCCTTCCAGCGGTGCCCAGGTTGCAGGGTCAAGCTCCGTCAGGCGCAGGGTGCTGTTGCCGTGAACGATGTAAACCCGGCCATCATCGTCAAAAAAGAGGGACGAATCGTAGAAGAAGCCGCCCATGCGAACGCGCGCCCACGGGCCGGCAGGATCATCGGCAATGAAGAGCACCGACTGCTGCGTGTCATTGCAGGAAAAGGTGAGATAAAACTTGCCCTGATGATAGGACATGGAGGGCGCCCACATGCCCTGCCCGTAGATATGGCGACCATTTTGGAGCGTGTGGCCGTCGTTCTCTTCCAGCTGGTCGTAAACGTGGCCGACCAGCTCCCAGTGTGCCAGATCCCAGGAGCGGAGAATGTCCGCGCCCGGCATGAAATACATGGTGGTGGACACCATGTAGTAGACATCGCCGACCCGAATAACCTCCGGATCGGGAAAATCAGAATCAATCACAGGATTCCGTACAGGATTCAGCATGGGGATTGTCCTCCTTGCATAGGGTCATATTCAGCAGACTGGTTCGACCGGTGCTGCACCAGGTCAGGTGGAGGTCGTGAACGCCGTCGGGCAGGCACACGTCGCCCGTCCAGGTTTTCCATTCGTTGCTGCGGCTAATCGGGATGCTGCCCAGACAGGCATCGTTCCAGGCGGTGCGCACTTCGAACATTCCGGCAGAACCGCGTGTCGTCAGGCTGAGGTGACGAACGCCCTGAAAGGAAAAGGAGCGGAAACCGGCAGTCGTGCCGGGGGTCATGTTGCCGATGTAAGCGTGGCCTTCCACGCCGTCCGGCTGATCCTGCATGATCCGCGGAAAGCGGTCGTCCATGAAATCGCCGGGGCCGCCAACGGTGACGGCTGGTGCAGCGCAGAACAGGTGACAAGCAATATGCGCCGGATAAGTGCCTTCACCGGGCAGCGGCGCGCCATTGGCACCGCAGGAGGTCATTTCGACCTGCGGAATGCGCCCATCCGGCAAAATGGAGATCGGCTCGATGCAGCCCTGCCGGGCATAGTTGCAGCCGTTGGTGTGGCGGTGGTAGAAGATGTACCACTGGCCGCAAATTTCGATGATGCTGCCGTGGTTGTTGCCGCCGTAGTACATGGGGCGCTCGGCCGGTTTGTAGCTGTCGATGAACATGTCGCAGTTGCTGACGATCGTTCCGCCGTAGGTGAAAGGTCCCAGCGGCGAATCACTCGTGGCGTAGCACAGTTCATGGCTGAGGACGGAAGAATAAATGAAGTAATACTGTCCATTCGCCCGGCGCATCGAAGAAGCCTCGAAGAAGGCATGTCCTTCATAGCCCGTGCCTTTTTCGTAAGGTTTGGAGGGAACGATGAACTGCGGCTCATGGGCGATGGTCAACATGTCGTCTTCCAGCACCGTGACCATTGCCCCGTGACGCTGGGCGTTGTCGGGCATGCAGAAGCCGGTGTAGAGGTAAACCTTCCCGTCCTCCATCAGCACGCCGGGGTCAAACTGCGCTTCATCCCCCGGACGATCGCCCAGACGGTTGCCGTCTTTATCCTGCACATACCCGTAAAACTGATAACGCCCGGCTGGTGTGTCGCACACGGCCACGGAGACAAAGCCCACCGAATCCAGCACATAATACAGATAGTAGCGCCCGTCTGCACCTTTGCACACATCCGGCGCGAAAAGCAGCATGTCGCCATCAGGATTGGCCGGGTCGGCGTTTCGGGGATAAATCACGCCCTCGTAGCGCCAATCGGACAGATCGTCCTCCGGTGCAGACCAGCAAACGTAGTCGTTCTGGCAATACGCATGGCCGTTGTAGCAGTCGTGGGAGCCGTAAACATAAACGCGCCCGTCAAAGACGTACGGTTCGCCGTCGGGAATGTACTCCCAGGAAGGCAGATAGGGGTTAAAAGCATTTTTCTTCATGCCGAAAGCGCCTCCTCAGCGCCCATCATAAACAAAATGGCTGAATGCTGCCTCAGCCTGACACGGTGTACCGTTGCCGCAGCTGTACAGGGCAATGTAGTTGCCCGTGAATGCGCCACCGACTTCCGTCGTCAGGTACTGGGTTTCGCCACGGCCAACTTCCATCCAGCTGCCGTCAGGCTGACGGATGAAGAAGCAGTAGTTGTCCAAATCAGCCGTCATGCGCAGCGCAGCGGTATCCTCCGACCACAGGAGAGCGGCTTCTATCGCTTGCAGCGAACCGATCTGGCGGCGGAAAATCAGACAGCGCTGGCCACCGCGAACTGTCAGCGCCACCTCGTAATGATGGCGGTTGTTCATGAAAATGGTCAGACCGGCTTCTTCGCCTTCCTGCTGGCAGGGGAAATGCAGCGTGACCTCCGTGCTGCACTGGTGATGCTCCTGCCGACGTCCCAGCAACGCCAGTACTGCGGCCTCCCGGAGGCTGTGCTCATTGCCATGCAGCACCAGTGCACCATTTCCATAGCGGTAAAGGGATGCATCGGGGTTGTAAAGGAAATTCCAGCAGTCGTTCAGCGTTTCATCGCGGAAGTCTTCCGTGAAGCATGTTTCTGCCGTCGGGGGATTCCACGCTGGCAGAAGGTCGGTTTCAAATTCCACCAGTGCATGACCGTGATCGCCGAAAACCGGCCATTCGCCAGACCAGTCCACGGGAACCAGCATCGTTTCACGCCCCAGATTGTGGCGCGGCGGATAACCGAAGGTGCGTGTTCCCAGACAGACAGCCCACCAGTTGCCATGCTGATCTTCCACCAGATCGGCATGACCGATGGCTTCCAGCCCGAGAATCATGCTGCGGTTGGTCAGCACGGGATTATCAGGACACGGCTCATAGGGGCCGAAAAGCTGACGGCTGCGTGCCATCGTGATCATGTGGCAACGCTCCGTGCCGCCTTCGGAAATGAGCAGGTAGTACCAGCCATTGCGCCGGTACAGGTGCGGCCCCTCCGGATAAGAGCCGCCGGTTCCGCCCCAGAGAATGTGGCGCTCACCGG
>CAZGKQ010000037.1:0-7660 GCA_964526125.1 uncultured Faecalibacterium sp. | reverse complement strand
GCCGCTGTTGTTCTGGCTGCCCACAGGAATACGGAGCTGTTCTGCCCGATCAAGGCAATGGCCGATGGGCTGCCAGTGGACGAGATCCCGGCTGTGGAAGAGGGGAACGCCGGGAAAAAATTCGAAGCTGCTGTTGACGAGGTAGAAGTCATCGCCAGCCCGGCAGATGCTGGGATCCGGGTGGCAGCCACGGAGAACAGGGTTCTGGTATTTCATGGGGAAATACCTCCTTTTATGAAAATGTTACGAACAGCTGCTGATGGGTTTATTATAGGGAGGTGACACGGGTGCTGCTAATCAGGTTTTGACGAGAAGTGAGCATTATTTGCGCAGTTTCACGAAAGAATGCGCAAATTTGAGAAGAAAATCAGGAAAAAAAGCCAACTTTGCTCCGAAAACGCCACTGGCTCGCGTCTGTCAGTGTCGCGGCATTATTTTTTGAAGGCTTCCGCAAAAGCTTACCCCTTGACCGCGCCCAGCGTTACACCCTGCACAAAGTACTTTTGCAGGAAGGGATAGACAATCAGAATCGGCACAGAGGCCACGACAGTCACGGCTGCTCGCATGGAGATGGGCGTAATCGTGTTGGCCAGCGAGTTGGTGCTGTTATACATGCTGGATGTGTCGCGTCCTGTCTGCATGGAGGAGGAAAGGAGCTTCATCATTTCGTATTGCAGGGTGGTCAGGCTGTCTGTGCTGGAAGCGTAGAGGAAGGTATCGAACCAGGAGTTCCATGCCCCCACGGCGCACCAGAGCGCCACGGTCGCCAGCACCGGCTTGCAGCAGGGCAGAATCACCTGCCAGTAGCAGCGGAAATGACCGGCACCATCCACGATGGCCGCTTCATAGAGGCTGTCCGGAAGGGACTGCATGTACGACTTGACGACAATGACGTTGAAGACGTTAATCATGTTGGGGAGAATGTAAACAAGGTAGTTGTTGAGCAGATGGAGCTGCTTGATCAGGAAATAAGTTGGAATCAGACCGGCGGAAACATACATCGTCAATAGAAAGTAGACCGTGATGAACTTGCGGCCAATCAGCTCCTTGCGAGAGATGACATAGGCAATCAGGGAAGAGAAGAACACGCCTGTCAGCGTCGCCAGCAGGGTACGGGTGACGGAGTTGATGGCGGCCGTCAGCATCAGGCGGTTGCGGAAAATGTATCGGTAGCTGTAAGTGGTGAAAACGCGCGGCCAGAGCGTGATGCCCCCACGGAGAGAATCCTGCGCGTCGTTGAAGGAAACGGCGATGGTGTTCCAGAAGGGGTAGATCATGATGACGATGACAAAAATCATAATCAGCGCGTTAATCACGTCAAAGAGGGAAATCTGATGAAGCTTTTTCTTTGCTGCTGCCATGTGCATAGCCTCCTTCTTACACCAGCGCATTCTCGTCAAAGTGGTTGGCAATGGTGTTGGCCGAGAAGACGAGAATGACGGAAATAATCGTCTTGAAAATACCGGCCGCCGTGGCCAGAGAATAGTTACCGATGTTCAGGCCGTATTTGAGCACGAACAGATCCATCGTCTGCGATACATCCACCAGCAGACCGTTGCTGCCCAGCAGATACTGCACCTCAAAGCCGGCGTTGAGGATGGAACCGAGGTTCATAATCAGCAGCACGGCAATGGTCGGGCGGATGCCCGGCAGGGTCACATGCCACATTTTGCGGAAGCGACCGGCACCGTCCAGCGCGGCGGCTTCATAGAGCGCCGGATCAATGCCACTGATGGCGGCAATGTAGATGATGGAGTTCCAGCCCGTCTCCTTCCAGACGTTAGCAAAAACGACTACCCACCAGAAATATTTTGGCGTACCCAGAAAGAGAATGGGCTTGCTCGTCAACCCCAGCGCCTGCAAGGCGGAGTTGACCATGCCGTCGCTGGAAAGCATGCCCGATACCAGCGAGCAGACGATAACCCAGCTCAAAAAGTGCGGCAGATAGGAAGCCGTCTGCGTAAAGCGCTTGAATCTGGTGGAACGGATTTCGTTCAGCAACAGCGCAAACACAATGGCGAAAAGAAAGCTGAAAATCAGATTCAGCAGGGACATGCCGACGGTGTTTTTGACGGAAACCCAGAATTCCTTGTCTGAAAACAGAAATTCAAATTGAGCCAGACCAACCCATTTGGAACCGGCATACCCCTTGGCCGGACGGAAATTCTGGAAGGCCATGATCCAGCCGGAAAGCGGATAATAGCAGAAAATAAAGGTGATGACCATACAGGGGAGGATCATCAGGAACAGGGCGCGCTGATTATACAGCTTGCTGAGGCGCTTGGAACGACTTGTCATCTTTGTCACCCTCCATGCTTCAAATGCAGAAACAGGAGAGAGGGACGCCCCCTCTCTCCTGTGGGAAACGAAAGGCTTACAGCCCCATCTTTTCAGCGATCTGGCGGTCAATTTCGTTCTTGAGCGCATCCAGATTGATGGCGTTGAATTCCTTGAGGAATTCCTGCCACAGCGCGTCATACTCTGCATCGTCATTGGCCAGAACCAGACGGGAGTAGTACTTGGTCGTTACGTCCGTGACCTTGGTGTTGGCGATAGCGGCAGCACTGCCGTCTTCCAGCGGCATGGCCCAGACGGGGTAGTAGTCGCCGCGCAGGACAGGCTCGGAGTGCATTTCAGCCGGATACTTGTAGCCGTATGCCTTCAGGAATTCGCGGTCGTAGTCGGACTGAGAGGCCAGATATTCATCGGGGCTCTGGTCGGGGCCGGTGGCCTGGCCGTCAGCCTTGTAAACGCCGATGAGGTGGGGGCAGTAGTTCCACAGGGTATGGCCGGTCAGGTCGCGCTTCTGGGCAGTGTCGTACCAGATGGCGCGGCGCTCAGCGGTCAGCGCCTTACCGCCGTCCTCGGTGTAGTACCAGTCGGTGCCTTCCTCGCCCCACTGGAGGTAATCCTGAACTTCGCGCTGGAGCAGCCAGTCATAGAAGCGGAGCAGACGGTCGGGATCCTTGCAGTTGACGGTGATACCAACGCCGTTCAGGCCGGTGGGTACGTTGCCGTCGGGATTGGTCGCGTCGATGTAGCCATCTTTCACGCCGGGGTTGGTAATCGGCACGGTCACATAGGTACGGTCATATTTGCCGTCGGCCTTGAGCAGGTTCATGGCGCTGGAGAAGTTCCAGCTCTGGTCATAGAAGCCCAGCACGCAGCCGGTAGTCAGCTTGGAGATGTACTGGTCGTAGTTCTGGGTGAGGGTTTCGGGCTGAATCACGCCCTTGCGGTATTCTTCGTTCAGCTTCTTGTAGAAGTTGTAGGCGGTATCGGTGGTCTGGTAGAAGACGGATTCCAGCGTTTCGGGATTGACGTACATGGCACCGTCGTTGCCGTCGCCCATCAGGTTCTGCGCCGGGTTCAGCAGCGCCCAGTTGCGCCAGCCGTCGCACAGAATCTCGAAGCCGACCGTCTTCATGCCGTCGATTTCGGGATGGTTGGCCATGTAGGATTCGATCATGTCGAAGTATTCATCCAGCGTGCGCGGCACGGTGTAACCGGCCTCGGCCAGCACGGCCTTCTGAATGTAGAAGCCCAGACCGCACTCAAACGTTTCCGCCGGGGAAACCAGCGTGTTGTTGCGCAGCGTGGCGTACATTTCAAGGTTGTAGATGTGGCCGTCCGCCTGTGTCAGCGCGTCCATGCAGCCGCCGTAGAGGGCGTTCAGGTTCTGGTACTTCGGGATCTCGTTTTCCAGCGGAATGAACGCGCCAGCGTCCATCAGCTTGGTGGAAGCGTCACCGGCAAAGATGATGTCCGGGTAGTCGCCACCGGCGATCATCACGCCCAGCTTCTGATCCAGGTCGCCCACGAGGAACTCAAACTTGAGCGTCACGCCGGTCAGTTCCTGAATCTTCTTGATGACGGGGTTGTCCGCGTCGGGTGCCATGCCGGGGTCGCGGACGAAGATGGTGAAGGTGATGGGGTTATCCGCATCTTCCATGCGGACGAGGCCGCCGTAGATGTTGTTGGAATCCACCTCGTCTGCTGTCGCGAAGCAGGAGGTCATGGAAAGCAGCATCATCAGCGCCAGAATGAGGGAGACGAAACGTTTCATGAAAAAACCACCTTTCTGGTGTATTTTTGATAGCTGTAGTATAGCGCAAAAGCATGCGAATGTCATTGGAAAAAACGCAGGAATCACATGAAAAATAATGTTTCTTTATTGACCAGAATAAACATATTGACAAAGAAAAATTAGAATAATCGGCGCGAATGGCGAAAAAAGTACAAAAATTCAAATCACCGATGCAATCTGCACAATGACAAAACAGAAAACAGGGTATATAATAACTCATAGCATCAGGCAAAATGCCTGACAGGAAGAGGAAAAACACCTGCTTTTCCGGCTCGGGGAGGAAGATGCGCATGAAGAAATACGATCGGATGATCAGACGGGCGCGGCTGCTGGCCGGGCGGATTCCGCTGATGGGAAAAATCTTCCTGCTTTTTATTTTCGGCATTTTCTTTCCGATGGCGCTGCAGGTGATTACCTGCTATCAGGGAACGCTGGAAAGCACGCAGACGATTGTCCACCAGCAGATGTCCAGCGCGGCAGAAAGGGTGCAGCGGAGCGTCAATACCAGCTTTCATGATGCCAGCCAGCTGGTGATTCGCTATTACAGCGATTCGCGCCTGTATGACTATTTTGATGGCGAGTATCAGACGGCGCTGGATTATCTGATTGCCTATCAGGAGGTCATTCTGCCCATTGTGCAATATGAAATTCCGTTCCACTCACAGCTGGAAGGGCTGTCGTTTTATACCACGAATGAAAGCTTTTATAACAGCGCGTATGTGCGGCGCTGCGAAAAGGAAGCAGACATTCTCGCTGATTTTGCGCCACAGGTCGAGTGTCTGGGCAGACTGTCGGATCAGCCGGAAATCCGCTTTTATGTGGGCACCAAAACAACACAGAAGGAAAGTCATCGTTGCATGGTGCTGACCTGCCCGATGACCTACTACAGCCAGCGGCAGGGGGATCCGGTGATGGTGCGGCTGGATTTGAATATGGAATACTTCAATACCCTGCTGGCGGATACCGGGCTGCTGAGCAACATGATGCTGGTAGACGAGGAGGGGAGAATCCTCTGCTGCGCCAATACATACCGCATGTCCGGCGCGTATGATTCTTTTTCGCCCGAGTCGCTGCCGGAGGGCAGTGTGCTGCTGAGCTTTCCGCTGGACAGCGCACCGTTGACGCTGTATGCGTATTACGACAGTGGCATCCTGCACGACCAGTTCTGGAAAACGATGTTGCATTCCATTGCCTATTCGCTGGCCGGACTGGTAGTGGCCAGCGGTGCACTGCTGATTATCGGCCACAGCCTGAGCCGCCACACACGCGACATTCTGGCCAAGACGGAAAAGCTTTCGCTGGGCATGTTCGATGACGAATCGTTTGCCGAAATGCCCGTGGGTTATGACGAACTGGCGCAGATTGAGCAGCGCATCAACGAACTGAGTGTGCAGTTGCAGGAATATATTGAACGGGAATATGCCGCCAAACTTAAGCATGCAGATCTGGAAAAGAAGGTGACGGAATCTCGCTTGCAGGCGCTGCAAAGTCAGGTGAATCCCCACTTCCTGTTTAACGCGCTGGAAAGCATCCGCCTGAACGCGCTGGAAAGGGACAGACAGGAAACCGCGGGCATGATTAAGCACATGGCACGCATGTTCCGCTATCTGGTGGACTGGCAGGGCGATATTGTGCCGCTGCATCAGGAGCTGAAATTTCTGGATGAATATCTGATTATCCAGAAATACCGTTTCGGCAGTGAATTTCAGTACAGCATCGCGCTGGATGAGGCGCTGCGTGATTGTCTGCTGCCCAAGTTGATTCTTCAGCCGCTGGTGGAAAACGCCTGTGTGCATGGCGTGGAGGCGACGAGCAATCAGAAGCATGTGAAGGTGGAAGTCAGAGCGACGGACAACCGCCTGATGATGCAGGTGGCCGACAATGGCTGCGGCATTGAACCGGAGCGGCTGGAACAGATGATGGCGCAGCTGCGCAGCGGTGAACAGACGGAGTCTGTGGGATTGAACAATGTTTATCAGCGGCTGCTGCTGTATTACCAGCAGGATTTCCGCTTTGAAATCAGCAGCGAGCCGGGAAAGGGAACCGTCTGCACGGTGGATATTCCGGTGCAGCGTGCGCGGCCGGAAGCGGAAAGAAAGGAGGAAAACGCATGTATTCTGTCATGATCGTGGATGATGAGAAGACGATTCGGGAAAAACTGCCCCTGCTGATTCCGTTTGAGGAACATGGCTTTACCGTGCGCGCCTCCGCCCGAAATGGCGAGGAGGCGTGGTCGCTGCTGCCCACGATTCGTCCTGCGCTGATCCTGCTGGATATTCGCATGCCAGTGATGGACGGACTGGCCTTTCTGCAAAAGCTGAGAAACAGCGAATATGCCGATGTGCAGGTCATCATTCTTTCTGGTTACGGGGAATTTTCCTACGCACAGAAGGCCATTGCGCTGGGCATTCGCGGCTATTTGACCAAGCCGGTGGACGAGGAGGAAGCCGAACCGTTGCTGGACGCCATTCGCGAGGAGCTGGCGCAGAAGGAACAGACCCGGCAAAAGCAGCAGTATCAGCTGGTGCGCCATGAGCTGCGGCAGGCGTATGAAAATGACACAGCCATCGCGCCGCATCCGGAATATTTCATTTTGCACATTGCCCTGTGCGGCATGCTGGAAAACCGGGAAAATGAAACGCCGGTGGAAACGCTGGGAACGGTGCTGCAGGAGATGACGAAGCTGAGCTACAATGCCTACATGAAGCATGAAAAGGGCGTTTACACCTATGTGCTGCCGATGAGCTGCATTCTCTCAGGCGACACGGGGGCATTCTGTGCGACGCTACGGCGGAAAATCGCCAAAGCCGGGCTGATCTGCCAGTGCATGGCGGATACAGTATCCCTCACACAGCCTTCCCCCTCTTATCGGCAACGCTATAACCAGACGTGGTATGCGCTGCTGACAAACGCCTTCTACGGCGAAGCGGATGCGGAAGCTGACAGGCACGATTCCGCCATGGCGCTTGATCAACTCATCAATGAGCTGCGCAGAGCTATCTGGAAGCTGGAGGAGACGGCTGTTTTCAATGCCTTTGCGAAAATCGAAGGCTATCTGGAAGGGCATCGCGTCAGTCCGATGGAAGTTTATGCGCTCACGCAGAAAATCTGTGCCATTTTGCAGGAATCGGCCTGGCATCACAGCGAGAATCATCATGCGGACAACTGCTACATCATGCCGGTCTGGACGGAAAAAAGCCGTGTTTTTCTGACGTTTGACGTGTGGAAATCGCTTCAGCATCAGCAGCTGAAGGAGGTGCTGGATTACATCCGGCAGGTGCAGAGAGCCTCATCGGAGGGGTTAAGCGGAGAACTGATGGAGTATGTGCAGCAGAATTATATGCAGGCGTTGTCGCTGCAAAGTGTGGCGGAGGTATTTCATATGAATGCGGCCTATCTGGGGCGTGTTTTTCAACGGGCGACGGGCGAAAACTTCCGGCAATATGTGAATCATCTGCGGATTGCACAGGCAAAGCATCTGCTGAAAAGTACGGATTTGATGATTTATGAAATTGCGGAGAAAGTCGGGTTTTCGGACAGTGCCTATTTTGTCAGTCGCTTCACGAGTACAGT
>CAZGKQ010000036.1:0-11314 GCA_964526125.1 uncultured Faecalibacterium sp. | reverse complement strand
CTGCGCTGCGCGTCTACAACGGCAAACCGGCGGTCAACTCCGTCAATGGGGAGGCGGCTGTACTGGAACGGCTGCTGCCCGTGGTGAAAAAATACGGCGCAGCGGTGGTAGGGTTGACGCTGGACGAAAAGGGACTGCCCCAATCGGCGGAAGCGCGCGTCGATATTGCCCGGCGTATTTTGGCGGCGGCGCAGCGCTTCGGCATTCCGCCGGAGGATGTGTATATCGACTGCCTGACGCTGACGGTCTCCGCGCAGCAGGATCAGGCGGCGGAAACGCTGGAGGCCGTGCGCCGTGTCCGGCAGGAGCTGGGGCTGCAAACGCTGCTGGGCGTGTCGAATATTTCCTTCGGGCTGCCCAACCGGCTGCTGATGACCCAGACGTTTCTGAACTGCGCGCTGCATGCCGGATTGACGCTGCCCATCATCAATCCCAACCAGCCGGAAATCATGAACAGCATTGCGGCCTTCCGCGTCCTGAACGGGGAAGATGCGGCCTGTGCGGACTATGTGGCGCGCTTTGCTCAGGCCGCGGCTGCTTCCCCTGCGGCTACGGCTTCATCCACGCCATCTCCGTCCGCAAAGGCCTCAACAGCACCAACCATGACGCTGGATGAGGCGATTGTGCGTGGCCTGAAGGGCGATGCAGCACGGCTGGCAAAGGCCATGCTGGCGGAGCAGCCCGGTCTGTCCATTGTCGAGGAGCACCTGATTCCGGCGCTGGATCGCGTGGGGGCGGATTATGAGCAGGGGCGTGCGTTCCTGCCGCAGCTGCTTTCCGCTGCACAGGCCGCACAGGCTGTTTTCGCCGTCATTCGCGATCAGATGGCGGTGCAGGGCGGCGAAAAGGTGCAGAAGGGGAAAATTCTGCTGGCAACGGTGCGCGGCGATATTCACGACATCGGCAAAAACATTGTCAGAACCGTGCTGGAAAACTACGGTTATGAAATCGCAGATCTGGGACGGGATGTTCCGGTGGAAGATGTGGTGCGTGTGGCGGCGGAGAAGCAAATTCCGCTGGTTGGCCTGTCCGCCTTGATGACCACCACCCTCCCTGCGATGGAGGAAACCGTCCGCGCCCTGAAGAACCTGCCGCAGCCCCCGAAAATCATGGTGGGCGGCGCGGTGGTCACGGCGCAGTACGCCGAGCGCATGGGGGCAGATTTCTACGCCCATGATGCGCGCGCGGCAGCGGAAATTGCCCGGCGCGTGCTGGGATGAATAACAAAAAGGAGCAACTATGCCAATTCGCATTCCAAACGATCTGCCGGCGGCCAAAAAGCTGCGCAGTGAAAATATCTTCGTCATGACCGATACCCGAGCCAGAACGCAGGACATTCGTCCCCTGAAAATTCTGCTGCTCAACCTGATGCCCACCAAGATTGCCACGGAAACGCAGCTGGCGCGTCTGCTGGGAAATACGCCATTGCAGGTGGAGCTGGAACTGCTGATGGTAACTACCCATGTGGCGCGCAACACCTCGGAGCAGCACATGCTTGCCTTCTACAAAACCTTTGACGAGGTGAAGGACAACACCTACGACGGCATGGTGATTACCGGGGCGCCGGTGGAACGCCTCGCATTTGAAGAGGTGGAATACTGGGCGGAACTCTGCACCATCTTTGAGTGGACAAAGACGCATGTCACGTCCACGTTGCATATCTGCTGGGGCGCACAGGCCGGACTGTACTATCACTGGGGTGTTCCCAAGCAGATGATGGACAAAAAGCTCTCCGGCGTGTATCAGCATCGGGTGGTGCACCGCAACAGTATTCTTTTCCGCGGCTTTGACGATACCTTCATGGTGCCGCATAGCCGCTACACCACCATTCGCCGGGAGGATGTGCTCAGCCATCCGGAAATGAAAATTCTGGCCGAAAGCGACGAAGCCGGGATTTATGCCATTTCCACCCACGGCGGAAGGCAGATTTTCATCACCGGCCACTCGGAGTATGACGCTGATACGCTGGAAAAGGAATATCTGCGCGACAAAAATGCCGGCCTGTCGCCGGAAATTCCCTGCAACTACTATCCGAATAACGACGATACGCAGCCGCCACGCTGCTCGTGGCGCTCATCGGCCAACCTGCTGTATTGCAACTGGCTCAATTACTTTGTCTATCAAGCCACACCCTATGATCTGAGCAGCGTCGGGATTGTGGTGATGGACGATTTCAAGGAGCAGCACGACAACTCGCAGTGATGCATCCACCCAAGGAGGGAACCTATGTCAATCCTGCTGCTGACCGATATTCACGGGGTCTACCCGGCGCTGGAAGCCATCCTGAATACGCCGGAAGCCAGACGATGCGACCGGATTATTTCCCTGGGCGATCAGGTGAATTTCGGTCCTGAAAGCCGCCGGGTGGTTGATACGCTCCGCGCGCTGGACGCGGTGATGCTGCTGGGCAACCATGAGGAGCGCCTGATGCATCCGCAGGACTTTGTGGGCTACAACTGGGGGATGCTCCGCCTGACACAGCGGCAGATGGAAGGCGTTTCCTTCCAGACGCTCCCGGTGGATCTGCGGATGGGCAACACCCTGTTGACGCACGGCACGCCGGGCAATCCATACCATCTGGTCTACGAGCCGGAATTGCCGGAAGTCCTCGCGCAGCTGCCGGAAGGAGTGGACACGCTGATTTCCGGCCACAACCATCTCCGCTGGGATGTGCGCTGCGACGGCAAACGCGCCTTTAACCCCGGCAGCGCCGGACTGAACGAAACGGGCGTGGCGCATACAGCCATGTTCGCCGTGTGGGATGGGGACACCTTGACACAGTGCAGCGCCGACTACAACCCGGAGGACGTGATTCGCGCCTACATCCGAAATGGGTTTGCAGAGGAAGCGCCGGAAATAACGCGCGCCTGCATTCAGGTGATGGAGACGGGGGAATATCAGGGCGTGCTGAAGCTGATGCGCCATGTGGCGGCCACGGCGGCCTCGCTGGGGCTGGACTTTGGCGATCGTGAGGCCTGGCTGGCCGCTGACAAAAACTATTCCTGGAATGAAAAAATGACCACCGCCGATTACTGGGCGGTGATGAAAGAGCGTTTTGTATGAGCACAACCATTGCAGCCATTGCCACAGCGCCCGGTCAGGGCGGCATTGCCATTGTCCGGCTTTCAGGGGCGGATGCGGAAAAAATCTGCATGCGCCTATTTCATCCGCGCGGCGCGACGCATCCGCTGCCTACACATCTGCTGACCTACGGGTTTGTGATGGACGGGCAGGAAAAAATAGACGAGTGCATGGCGGTGATCATGCGTGCGCCGCGCTCCTATACGCGCGAGGACGTGGTGGAATTTCAGCTCCACGGCGGCGGCCTGATTGCGCAGCGCGTGCTGGCGCTGTGCCTGAAAAATGGCGCGGTGCTGGCGCAGCCGGGGGAATTTACGCGCCGCGCCTTCCTCAATGGCCGCATCGACTTGAGTCAGGCGGAAGCCGTGATGGCGCTGATTTCCGCGCAGGGAGAGCAGAGCCGTCGGGCGGCCATGCAGCAGCTTTCGGGCGGAACTTCCGCCTTCATTCGCCGTGCGGCGGACGAATTGTATGCCATTCAGGCCGGTGTGGCGGCCTGTATCGACTATCCGGAAGAAATCAGCGAGGAAGAAGCAGCGGCAGATTTGTCGCCACGCATCCACGCGCTGGCGGAAACGCTGCTGTCCGCCTGTGATGAGCGTGCAGCACGAATTCTGCAATCCGGTTTGCATGCTGCTCTCTGCGGTCAGCCGAACGTGGGCAAATCCAGCCTGCTCAACGCGCTGCTGGGGGAGGAAAAGGCCATCGTGACGGCCATTCCCGGTACAACGCGCGATCTGGTGGAGGGAACGCTGACGCTTTCCGGCAGCGTGATTCGCCTGACGGACACAGCCGGGCTGCACGATACGGACGATCCGGTGGAAATGATCGGTGTGCGGCGTGCGCGGAAGGTGCTGGAAGAAGCGGATGTCATTCTGATTGTGCTGGATGTGAGTCGTCCGCTGGCGGCAGAAGATGAAGCACTCATCCGCCAGATGGCCGATCGGGATGTCTGCATTGTGCTGAACAAGAGCGATTTGCCGCCGCTGATGTCGCAGGAAGCGCTGGCGGCCTGCTGCGGCGATGCGCCCATCCTGACCGTCTCGGCGGATCAGGCGGAATCGCTGGCACCCATCAAGGATTTTCTGGCGCAGAAGGCTGCCGTCAGCGATCAGCTGGCACTGACGCAGCCACGCCATCTCCATGCCGCTCGCCGCGCCGCTGAAGCACTGAAACAGGCGGAGGAAACGCTGCAAATGCTCTCCGTGGACATGGCCAGCATTGACCTGCAACAGGCGCAGATGGCGCTGGCGGAGATCACAGGGGATCAGGTGGAGGAAAAGCTGCTGGACAAGGTGTTTTCCTCTTTCTGCGTCGGAAAGTAAACAGAAACAGAAAACAGGAGCCGCTGCTTGTGCGAAAAAAGCAGCGGCTCCTGTCTGTTTATTTGACCATGCCCGGCACTTCATAGCGGATGCGCATCTTCGGTGCTTCCGTCAAAACGGTGCGGTAGTTTGTCATCCAGTCCTCGTGGCCATCATCGATGTTCACACCGTCAGCCGGAGGGGCGAAGAGCTTCATCGTCAGTACGGTCGGCGCTGTCAGCGGATCATCGAAGAAGGCGCTCATCATGTCGATGGTCTTCACGTTTGGCGCTTTGTAGAACCAGTGGCCGTTTAGCTCCACCATCAGGCCGATGGGCTGCTCCACCGTCATTTCGCAGAATTCGGGGTTGCCCTCGAAAGTCAGCGGAATGGCCAGACCGTCCGCGTCCTCCGCGCCGCCCCAGCGCAGCGCTGCCGGGAAGGTGGCTTCCTCGCCCTCTTCCATCGACGGCATGAAGTAGGGATCCTTCAGCAGCGCCTTATATTCGTGCAGCATCGGCTGCTCAATGCCGACAGCCGGGTTGTTCGGATCTTCGATTTCCAGCCCCAGACGGCCACGGTCGCGGAACTGATAGAGCGAGATGCCCTTGAACCAGTCCGCCTGATGGTCGCGGAAGGCGTGGGCGAAGCGAATCACACTTTCGCCCTGATGGCGCGGACCGGTTACGTCGCCGTCGGTGTTGAATTCCGCCGTAATCAGCGGCTTCTGGCCGAACTGGGAGGAAGCACGCTCATATGTGGTGCGGAACAGATCGTAGTACATATCCACCGAGTCTGCCTTGTAAGCGCCGCCGCCGACTTCCGCCACGTCATACGGCCAGCCGTAGTGCAGCGCCAGATAGCAGTCTGCCGACCAGACGTCCGCCGCGCGGTAGGCCTCGGCGAAAGCGTCCTCCTGCTCCAGCTTTTCGCCCTCTTTGGCAAAACCGGCGCAGAAAACCGTGCGCACATTCGGCGCTTCCTCATGGATGATGTTGGAGAAGCGGACGAAGAACTGTCCCACCTGCTCGTAGGTGAAGCGCTTGTTGTGCGTGAACCAGGTGCCGCCGCATTCGTGATTGATGCGCAGCGTCATGCGGCCATAGGGGCGCAGCATCCGCGCCACGTCGCGCAGCTCGTCGTCGCTCAGGGCGCAGTCCACCGTCAGCGTCAGCGCCACATCCTGACCGTGACGGCGAATGTCCTGCATCTGCTCAAACGGCTGCCCGTCGGCATTGAAGGGGAAATAATCGTCATAGGGATAATCCCACTGGAACGTGATGTTCATGTCCTTGCAGGCTTTGGAGATGCGCTGCGGCCACTGGGCATCGTGGGGATAGTAGGTGTACATGATGCCCACGTTGCGATGCGGACGACCCAGCTTGTGCAGAATGTAATCCTGATTGACGTATTCGGCGCGTTCGCTGCCATCGCCCAGATCAAGGGCGCACGCAGCAGGCCCCATGTGGAGCTTCTTCATGGTGTTCTTCCTCTCTTTCAGCGATTCTTTCAGTGATTGATGTGCAGAAATTGTGGACAAAGGAAAAGCATCGTTATTCCAGCAGCTGGACATCGGTCACGACATCTTCCAGCACGGCAATGACCACCGGCACGCCACGATCCTGCTTGCCCTGAAGGCGGATGGCATCGCGTTCCAGCAGCGTGGCCGGGGATTTTAACTGTTTCACGCGCAGCAGATGATCGTCCTTTTCCAGCCGGACAACGCCGGAAAGCTGTCGGCCATTGCTGCCGTTTTTGTTGAAATAGAAGGACTTGACGCCCTTGCCGTTGCGATTCTGACGCTCAAAATCAACGGCCAGCAGCCGCTTGGCGTAGCCGCGGTCGGTGAAAAGCACCATCTGGTCGCTATCCCGGAGCTGACCGCACCAGATCAGCTCGTCGCCGTCTTCCACCTGCATGCAGCGGACACCGGCGGCCACGCGCCCCTGCACGGGGATGGTGTCCAGCCCGAAGCGGATGCACAGCCCCTGACGCGTCAGCATGAGTAGATCATCACGGCTGGCGGCCGGAAGGATGGTCAGCAGGGAATCGCCGTCCTTTACATTGACGGCGGCAAATTTTTTGCTGCGCACATCGTAATCTCCGGCGGAACTGCGTTTCATCATGCCGTTTCGGGTGACGAAGAGCAGATCCGGCAGATGCGCCACATCGGCCATGCGGCTGCATGTGATCCACAGCGCCTCCTCGCCGTCTTCCAGACCGGCCAGCAGACCATGCAGCAGCTGACCACGATCACGGGGCTTCACCTCATTCAGCGCCGTGACGGGCAGGGGATAGCAGTTGCCGTGATTGGTGAAGATGAGCAGCGTCTCATCCGTTTTGGCCATGAACAGGAAGTCGGCGTACTCCTTCTCGTCCTCCTGAAGGCTGGGGAGCGGCGATTTCCGGTACAGCGCCGGATTCATGCGCTTGAACTGGCCGCCGCCGGTAAAGGCGACAATGACTTCCTCCGGCGCGGCGGCTTCTTCCTCAATTTCCAGCGGCGTTTCGTCTGCCGCTTCGATGGTGGTGCGGCGCTCGTCGGCGAATTCGTCGGCGATTTCCTCCAACTCTTTGCGAATCACGGCGAGAAGCTTTTTTTCGCTGTGCAGGATGCCTTCCAGCCGGGAAATGAGCTTCAGGATGTCCTCGTATTCCTTCTTCAGCGCCAGAATTTCCAGATTCGTCAGGCGCTGAAGACGCATGTCCAGAATCGCCTGTGCCTGCACTTCGCTCAGCTCAAAGCGCTCAATCAGGCGTGCCTTGGCTTCCTTCGGGTTCTTCGAGGCGCGGATGAGCGCAATCACTTCGTCCAGATTGTTGACGGCGATCATCAAGCCCTGCAAAATGTGCGCCCGGGCTTTGGCCTGCTTCAGGTCATATTCGGTGCGGCGCGTGACCACGTCCTTCTGGTGGCGGATGAAGTGCCTCAGCATGGTCTTCAGCCCCATCTGCACGGGCTTGCCCTGCGCGATGGCGACCATATTCACGCCGAAAGTGACCTGCAAATCGGAGTATTTGTAGAGGACTTTCAGCACCTTGTCCGGATCGGCATCCTTTTTCAGCTCAATCACGGCGCGCATGCCTTCACGGTCGGATTCATCGCGGATGTCGTAGATGTTGCTGAGCTGTCCCTTCTTTTCCTCGGAGAGCTTCAGGATTTTTTCCAGCATGGCGGCCTTGTTGACCATGTAGGGGATTTCGCTGATGACCAGCAGTTTGCGGCCATTCAGGCCATCCTCCACATGCACCCGGGCGCGCAGCGACAGCTTGGAGCGACCCGTTTCATAGCCACGGCGGATTTCCTCATTCTGCACCAGCACGCCGCCGGTGGGAAAATCGGGGCCGGGGATGATTTTCATCAGCTCGTCCAGCGAAAGGTCGGGATTTTCAATCAGCGCAATGGCGGCGCGGATGCTTTCCCCCAGATTATGCGGCGGAATATTCGTCGCCAGACCGACCGCGATGCCGCTGGCTCCGTTGACCAGCAGATTCGGGAAGCGCGCCGGAAGCATGTCCGGCTCCTTGAGCGTGTCGTCGAAATTCAGGCGGAAGGGGACGGTGTCCTTCTCAATATCGCGCAGCATCAGCAGCGCCAGAGGGGTCATGCGTGCCTCGGTGTAACGCATGGCGGCGGCACTGTCGCCGTCGATGGAGCCGAAATTGCCGTGACCATCCACCATCGGCCCGCGCATGGAGAAATCCTGCGCCATGCGCACCAGCGCATCATAGACGGAGGAATCGCCGTGGGGATGGTATTTACCCAGACAGTCGCCGACGATACGGGCGCACTTGCGGTGCGGCTTATCCGGCGTGGTGCCCAGCTCCATCATGGTGTAGAGAATGCGGCGCTGCACCGGCTTCAGGCCATCTTCCACCCGGGGGAGGGCGCGCTCGAGAATGACATGCTCGGCGTAGGGAATCATGGACTGGTGCATCACGTCCTCAACGGTCGTCTGCAAAATGCGTGACGGGTCGTCCTTGGGGATGGGACGGTTGTCGCTGGTTTTCTTTTTCGCCATCGGTTACTTTCCTCCTTCCTGCTGGTTTTCAGGCAGCTCGAAGTTGTCCGGCTTGTTGAAATCAGCGTTTTCGATGATGTAATCGCGGCGCGGCTCCACCTTGTCGCCCATGAGGATGGTGATGCGGCGGTCGGCCAGGGCGGCATCCTCAATGGTGACCTGCATCAGCTTGCGCTGGCTGGGATCCATCGTCGTTTCCCACAGCTGCTCCGGATTCATCTCGCCCAGACCCTTGTAGCGCTGGAGCGTGTAGCCCTTTCCGGCCTCTTTGATGCATTTGGCAAGCTCCCGGTCGTCGTAGGCGTAGAGGACTTTGCTGCCCTTCTGCACCTTATACAGCGGCGGCATGCCGATGTAGACATGGCCGCCCGTGACCAGCTCCTTCATGTAGCGGAAGAAGAAGGTGAGCAGAATGGCGCGGATGTGCGCACCGTCCTGATCGGCATCGGAGAGGATGATGACCTTGTGGTATTTGAGGTTGTCAAGGTTGAAATTTTCGTCAATGGAGGTGCCCAGCGCGGTAATCAGCGAGCGGAATTCCTCGTTGGAGAGCACCTGATCCAGCCGCTTTTTCTCCGCATTCAGCGGCTTGCCGCGCAGGGGGAGGATGGCCTGATAGCGGCTGTCGCGCCCCTGCTTGGCGCTGCCGCCTGCGGAGTCGCCCTCGACGATGAACAGCTCGTTGTCCTCCGGCTTTTTGCCGCGACAGGCGCTCAGCTTGCCCACCAGCGGCGCGGTGTCCAGCTGATTGGCCTTGCGCGCGTTGTCACGGGTTTTGCGTGCGGCCTCGCGCACCTGCGCGGCGCGGATGGCCTTTTGCACAATCTGCTGGGCAATATCCTGATTCTTGAGATTTTCCAGCCAGTCGGTGAGCTGCTGGGTGATGATGCCCTCGACCGCCGGTCGGACTTCGCTGTTGCCGAGCCGACCCTTGGTCTGTCCTTCGAACTGCGGATTCTTGACCATCGTGGTCAGCACGCAGCTCAGGCCTTCGCGGAAGTCGTCGCCAGTCAGATTCGCGTCCTTCTCGCGCAGCAGCCCCGTGCGGCGCGCGTATTCGTTGAACATCTTGGTGAAGGCGGCCTTGAAGCCTGTTTCATGCGTGCCGCCCTCGCCGGTGGGAATGTTGTTGACGTAGGAAAAGAGGCTTTCCGTATAGCCGTCGGTATACTGGATGGCGACGCGGCAGATGACGGTGTCCTTCTGGCCTTCCAGATAGATGGGCTCCGGGTGCATGACGTTTTTGCCATCGTTCAGGTAGCGCACATAGTCCATGATGCCGCCCTCGTAGTGGTAGACCTGCTCGCGCTTTTCGGGGTCGGTGACGCGCTCGTCCACGAAGATGATGCGCAGACCGCGGTTCAGGTAGGCCAGCTCCTGCAGGCGGCGGTTGACCGTCTCGTAATGGAAGCGCACATCCTCGAAAATCGTGTCATCGGGCAGGAAGCGGATGAGCGTGCCTTTTTTGCGCGTGTTGCCCACCTTTTGCAGCGGCGCATCCGGCTTACCGGCCTGTACGCGGCCTGTTTTGGGGTCGGTCTGGCTGGTGAAGCGCATGGCGTAATGGGCAAAATCGCGATAAATATCCACCGTCAGCCATTTGGAGAGCGCATTGACCACCGACGCGCCCACGCCGTGCAGACCGCCGGAATAGCTGTAATTTTCATTATTGAATTTGCCACCGGCGTGCAGGACGGTGAAAATCACCTCCGCGCCGCTGACGTGCATGGTCGGATGCTCGTCCACCGGCATGCCGCGCCCGTTATCATACACCGAGGCGGAGCCGTCCTGATGGAGCGTGACGCGCACCTCATCTGCGAAGCCGTTGGAAGCCTCGTCAATTGCGTTATCGACAATTTCCCACAGCAAATGATGCAAACCGCGCGTGGAGGTGGTGCCGATATACATGCCCGGACGCATCCGGACGGCTTCCAGCCCTTCGAGCACCTGAATATTGCTTGCATCATAGTGATTTGCCTGATTTGCCATCCCATAACCCCTTTGTCTGGTCTTTTTCCGGTATTTGGAGTCTGATGTGTTGGTGAATGTGCACCGTTCTTCATTATACCACAGTTTTTTGCGTTCATCAAGAGAGGGAAAAAGGGGAACAGAGGGTGCGCTGGCGGAAGAAAGTGGGGGAATGGATGATTTTACATTGTAACGTTACATAATGGATGTTACAGAAAAAATGCAAAAAACTGGTTGTTTAGTTTTCAGATATGGAAAAAATCACCGATAAAATGGTGAAAAAAAGCAGCAGAAACCATGAAATTTTGAAAAAACGCTGAAAAACATCGTAAGTACACAAAAAAGACTTGTTTTTTTCTGTTATACTTGCCGTGGAAATGTTAAATAAGAAAGCATTTCCAGATGTCACCTTTACAAAAACGACGAGAAGAACGGGGGGAATGTTACATGAAGAAACGGCTTCTGACGGGGGGTGTCCTGGGAATGTTGTTTGCGTTACTGTGCGTGGGCTTTGCCAGCGCAGATGAATGTAAACATGAGAACGAGTATGTCACATACCCGACATACCATGAACCGACATGCAGTGAAATGGGCTATTGGGATATTTACTGCACCAAGTGCAACACGATTGTCGGCAAAAGATCGTATAAATTGCCGGTTGACCATGTGTATGTGGAATACAACACGGCTACATGCCTATCAGCCGGTGAAAGCGGTAAGCACTGCCAATGGTGTGGTCAGCCGGATCCGGAGACGCCAACCACCGCTACGGCTCCGCTTGGCCACAAGATGGTAATAACGCAGAACGTGGTTGCCAACTGCTCTCAGGAGGGATATACGGCAGGCTACTGCGAGAGATGCGGCGATGAGCTGGATCAACATACGCCGAAGAATCCTTATAGCCACAATTGGAAACCCTACGAAATTCCTGCCACCTGC
>CAZGKQ010000035.1:5881-11328 GCA_964526125.1 uncultured Faecalibacterium sp. | reverse complement strand
TGGCTTTCCTGCGGCAGTGGCTGCTTCAGCTGGACGGGACAGAAACAGATTCCTGCTCCTGATTTCAGCCAGCAGGGCATCAACCCGTTCAAGCCGTGAAGTGGGTGCGCCACGAAAAGCAATGAACTGACAAATTCGGAGGCAATCAACAACGATGAGCATTGAATTAAAGGGCACGACCATCTGTGCCGTGCAGAAAGACGGAAAAATCGCCATCGCCGGAGACGGGCAGGTAACAATGGGCGAAAGCGTCATTTTCAAATCCAACGCGCGCAAGGTGCGTCGGATTTACGGCGGCAAGGTCGTCGCCGGATTCGCCGGCACGGTGGTGGATGCGTTCACCCTGTTTGACCGGTTTGAGGAAAAGCTGACCCAGTGCAACGGCAACCTTGAGCGTGCAGCGGTGGCACTGGCACAGCTCTGGCGCTCCGAGCAGGGCATGCGCCAGATGAACTGTATGATGATTGTGGCCAATCAGGAGCAGCTGCTGGTGCTGTCCGGCACAGGCGAAGTCATGGAACCGGACAGTGGCGTGGTCGCCATTGGTTCCGGCGGAAACTATGCGCTTTCCGCCGCCAGAGCGCTGGTGGAAAACACGAATCTTTCCGCCCATGAAATTGCGGAAAAGGCGCTGCATATTGCCTCGTCCATCTGTGTGTATACCAACGACAACATCATCGTGGAAGACGTGTAAGGAGGCGCAGAAATGGCTGAATTGACACCCCGGCAGATTGTTCGGGAACTGGATCGTTATATTGTGGGACAGGATGAAGCAAAACGTGCCGTCGCCATTGCGCTGAGAAACCGTTATCGCCGCTCTAAAGTGGACGAGACGATGCGCGAGGAAATCAATCCGAAAAATATCCTGATGATTGGCCCGACGGGCGTGGGCAAAACGGAAATCGCCCGTCGCCTGGCCAAACTGGTCAATGCACCCTTCATCAAGGTGGAAGCGACGAAATTCACCGAAGTCGGCTATGTGGGACGCGACGTGGAAAGCATCGTGCGTGATCTGGTGGAAAACGCCATCCGCATGGTGCGTCAGGAGCATTCTGCACGGGTTGCGCCTCGCGCAAGGGTCATTGCGGAAGATCGCCTCGTTTCCCTGATGATGAATCCGCCGAAGAAGCAGAGCAGCAATTTCTCTCTGGACTATCTGCTTGGCCGCAAACCGGCGGAAACGCAGGCCGTTCAGGAGAACGCCGAACTGGCGGATGAACGCGAACGCCTCCGCATGCAGCTGATGCAGGGCGAGCTGGAAGAGCGCGAGTTGGAAATCGAAGTCGAAGAAGCTGCGCCGACGCTGGAAGTCGGCGGAAGCGCCATCAGCATCGGGGATATGATGGGCAATATGATGCCGAAAAAGACGAAACTCCGCCGCGTCAAGGTGAAGGAAGCCCGGAAGATTCTGGAGCAGGAAGAAGCCGACAAGCTGATTGATCAAGACGCGGTGCAGGAGGAAGCGATTCGCCGCGCCGAGCAGGACGGCATCATCTTCATTGACGAAATCGACAAGATTGCCGGTCATCGTGGCGGCTCCGGCCCGGATGTCAGCCGGGAAGGCGTGCAGCGCGACATTCTGCCCATCGTTGAGGGCAGCACGGTCAACACCAAATACGGCTCTGTTAAGACGGATTTCATGCTCTTCATCGCTGCTGGTGCTTTCCATGTGGCCAAGGTCAGCGATCTGATTCCGGAATTGCAGGGACGTTTCCCGGTGCATGTGCAGCTCAAGAGTCTGACCCGGTCGGACTTCCAGCAGATTCTGACGCAGCCTGACAACGCCCTGACGCTGCAATACAAGGCGCTGCTGGCGGTGGACAAGGTGCTGCTGACCTTCGAGGACAGCGCGATTCAGGCCATTGCGGATGCGGCCTACAACGCCAACGAAACTGCGGAGGACATCGGTGCGCGTCGTCTGCATGCGGTGTTTGAGCAGGTGCTTGAAGACATTTCATTCAACGCCGGAGACGAGAACATGCCGCCGGTGGAACTGACCATCACGGGCGATTACGTTCGTCAGCACCTGTCGGGCGAAAATAAACCGACCGATCTGCACAAGTATATCATTTAAGGTGCGCCGACTGTCTCTGAAAAAGGGCAGTCGGCCTTTTTGTGAAAAACAGAACTGCCTCTTTCCAGAGGACAAAAAACGTGGTATAATGACATTGTTCGGGGGAATCATCCGCCCGGGAAAGGAATGAAACATTCATGATGAAAAAAGGACTGATAGCCCTGCTTCTGCTGGCGCTTCTGCTGGGGACGGCGCTTCCGGCACAGGCAGAGGTGGAGCGCTCGGCACTGCTGGATGCAGCATTTTCGATGCTGGAGGAGGGCAACGACTTCCTCCGCCGCTACAACGAAATCACCGGTGCGAACATCGAAGCAGTCTTCCCAGACGGCTGCCCCTATTTCTTCGGCGGCAAGGCGGATGATGAAACGACACAGACGCGCCTGTTTTCCCGTGCACCGCTTTACGGAAAGCGCGAAATTTGGGAGCAGACACGCTATTACAAAAAGGGCGCGTATTACCTTTACGGCTTTGACTGCTCCGGCTTTACCCAGTGGGTTTATGCACAGGCCGGGCTGCCCAAGCACGATACGCTTTCCAACATGATTACGCACTGGGGCAAATATGGCACCAAAAACCATATCTACAGCCATCGTGCCGGAAAAGAGATGCCCTCCTACGACAAACTGGCGGAAAATTTGCAGGTAGGCGATCTGCTGGTGGCGAAAAACCGCGCACGCCATGTGATGATGTTCATCGGCACACTGCGCGACTTCGGCTACACCGAGGAGGAGCTGCCGGAGCTTGCGCCGTATCTGGACTATGCGCTGGTCATCCACTGTGGCCCGAATTTTTCCTACACCGAGAGGATTCAGGCTTTCCTGGATGCGCATCAGGATGATTCCTACTATAAAGGCGTGCTGACTACCGATGGCGGCGTGGCTATTTCTCTCATCGGCGTTCCCTTTGAGGATGCACCGAATCAGGGACATTACGGGGTGAACGACTTCGCCTGGTTTGAGATGCCGGACGGCTATAAGCTGACCATCTGGGATCTGCCGAGCGCCACATCTTTCTGCTGGTTCCGCATGGATGGGCAGTAATCCGGAAATCCGGCACATCTGGTCAAAAAATACGCAAAAAATCCATTTTTGACTTGCATTCTGCATGAAAATGCGGTAGAATAAGCTGACAACCTTTTCACAAAGAGGGAGGAGTGTTTCTATCATGTTTCCTATCGTCAAAAAGCGTGTTCTGAATGAAACAGTCACGCTCATGGAAATCGAAGCGCCGCTGGTGGCGCGCAAGGCACTGCCCGGCCAGTTCATCATTTTCCGCATTGATGAAGAAGGCGAGCGCATTCCGCTGACGATCGCCGGTTATGACCGCGAGAAGGGCACCGTCACAATCATCTTCCAGAAGGTCGGCTATACGACCATGAAGCTGGATACCCTCAACGAGGGCGATGTACTGCTGGATTTCGTCGGCCCCCTGGGCGAACCGAGCCACACCGAGGGAGTGAAGCGCGCTGCGGTGATCGGCGGCGGCCTGGGCGTCGCCATTGCCTATCCGCAGGCGAAGGCGCTGCATGAGGCTGGCTGCGAGGTGGATCTGATCGTCGGCTTCCGCAACGAGGATCTGATCATCCTCAAGGAAGAACTGGAAGCCTCCTGCACCGACCTGACCATCATGACCGACGACGGTTCCAACGGCCACAAGGGCTTTGTCACGCAGGCACTTCAGGAAAAGCTGGATGCCGGAAAGCAGTATGACGAAGTGATTGCCATCGGTCCGCTGCCGATGATGAAGGCCGTTTGCGACCTGACCAAACCGCACAACCTGAAGACCATCGTCTCCATGAATCCCATCATGATTGATGGCACGGGCATGTGCGGCGGCTGCCGCGTGACGGTTGGCGGTGTCACGAAGTTCGCCTGTGTCGATGGTCCTGACTTTGACGGCCATGAGGTGGACTGGGACGAGGCAATTTCCCGTAGCCGCATGTTCCGCCCTGAGGAAAAACAGGCAATGGAGAAGCTGCATGATCATGCATGCCGCCTGACGGGAGGTGTTCGATAATGCCGAATATGAGCCTTGTAAAGCATCCGATGCCGGAACAGCAGCCCGACATTCGCGCCACGAATTTCAAGGAAGTGGCGCTGGGCTATACCCGTGAAATCGCGATGGAGGAAGCGGATCGCTGCCTGCATTGCAAGAATGCGCCCTGCGTCAAGGGCTGCCCGGTGAATGTGCCGATTCCGGATTTTATTGCCCACATCAAAAAGGGCGAATTCCAGGAAGCCTATGAAACCATCCGTCTACAGAATGGTCTCCCGGCCATCTGTGGCCGCGTGTGTCCACAGGAGACGCAGTGCGAAAGCAAGTGCGTGCGCGGCATCAAGGGCGAACCGGTGGCCATCGGTCGTCTGGAACGCTTCGCTGCGGATTATGCCATGACGGAAGGAACCGTCTCTGCTGAGACGGCTGCCCCCACGGGTAAAAAAGCGGCTGTCGTGGGTTCTGGCCCTGCCGGTCTGACCTGCGCGGCGGATCTGGCTCGTGCTGGTTGGGACGTGACGGTGTACGAGGCGCTCCATACGCCCGGCGGCGTGCTGATGTACGGCATTCCGGAATTCCGTCTGCCCAAGGCGCTGGTGCAGAAGGAAATTGACAACATCCGCAAACTGGGCGTGAAAATCGTCACCAACGCGGTTGTTGGCCGCGCCATGACGGTACAGGAGCTGCTGGATGAAGGCAACGATGCGGTGTTCGTCGGTTCGGGTGCCGGTCTGCCGAATTTCCAGCGCATTCCGGGCGAAAGCCTGTGCGGCGTGTATTCCGCCAATGAATTCCTGACTCGTATTAACCTGATGCGTGCCTACACATTCCCGGAGCATGATACGCCTGTGAAGGTCGGCAGCCGCGTGGCTGTCATCGGCGGCGGCAACGTCGCGATGGACGCGGCGCGTTGCGCACGTCGTCTGGGTGCAGACGTTTCGATCGTCTATCGCCGCAGCGAGGCGGAAATGCCGGCTCGTAAGGAAGAAATCCACCACGCCAAGGAGGAAGGCATCCACTTCTGCATGCTGACGAATCCGAAGGCGATTCTGGGCGATGAAAACGGCTTTGTGCGCGCCATGACCTGCGTGGAAATGGAACTGGGCGAGCCGGATGAGCGCGGTCGTCGCCGTCCTGTCCCCAAGGCTGGCAGCGAATTTGATATGCCGGTGGAAACGGTGATTGTCGCCATTGGCAACAGCCCGAATCCGCTCATCAAGAAGACCACCCCCGACCTGCCCACGGAGACATGGGGTGGTATCACCACGGACGAAAACGGCCGCACGGGCAAAGTCCATGTCTACGCCGGTGGCGACGCTGTGACGGGCGCTGCAACGGTCATTTTGGCCATGGGCGCTGGCAAAAAGGCCGCTCAGGC
>CAZGKQ010000035.1:0-5781 GCA_964526125.1 uncultured Faecalibacterium sp. | reverse complement strand
TTCGCCTCTGCGCTACAATGAGGTGTACCGTCACGGCAGAGGTTTTTCCCCTGCGCTGTGATGAGCATTTGTGGAGGAGGCATCCTGTCATGAAAACGATCATCTGTACCGGTAGACGACACGGTTCCTTTTCCACATGGGGCAAAGTGTATGCAGGAGCGCAGCTTTCAGAGGTCTGAATCAGCGGCGCTCTTTTGTTGTGGCCGGGCGGATGAATCACGCCGATGGTCACGCTGTGAAGGAGGTTTCGTATCCTGATGAAAAAGGTTGCGGTTATCATGGGCAGTGACAGTGATCTGCCTGTTCTGAAAGGGGCGTTTGAGCAGCTCAAAAAGCTGGATATTCCCTTTGAAGCGCATGTATTTTCCGCACATCGCACGCCGGTGGAAGCTGCGGCTTTCGCGTCCACGGCGCAGGAAAACGGCTTCGGCGTGTTGATTGCCGCTGCCGGAAAAGCGGCTCATCTGGCCGGTGCGCTGGCTGCGCAGACGGTTCTGCCGGTGATTGGCATTCCCGTCAAGTCCTCCACGCTGGATGGTCTGGACGCGCTGCTCTCCACTGTGCAGATGCCCAGCGGCATGCCGGTAGCCACCGTCGCCATTGATGGTGCAGCCAATGCCGCGTTGCTGGCGGCACAGATTCTGGCCGTAGAGGACAGGGATCTGGCGCAGAAGCTGCTAGCCATGCGCCGGGCACAGCACGATGTGGTAATCGCCAAAGATGCTGCGCTGGTGATTGAATAACAGAAAAGGCGAACAATCACATTTTTCAGGAACTCAAACATTCATCATTGCAAGAAGCAGAAAACAGGAGGATTTTTGATTATGAAAAAGCTCGAACAGCTCTATGAAGGCAAAGCCAAGAAGGTTTTCGCAACGGACGATCCCAATGTGGTGCTGGTGGACTACAAGGACGATGCCACCGCGTTTAACGGCCTGAAGAAGGGCACGATCATGGGTAAGGGCGTGATCAACAACCGCGTGACGAACTTCCTGATGAAGATGCTGGAGCGCAACGGCATTCCGACGCATTACATCGAGGAAATTTCCGACCGTGAGACGCTGGTGAAGAAGGTTCACATTGTGCCGCTGGAAGTCATCGTGCGCAACATCGCCGCTGGTTCTCTGTCCAAGCGTCTGGGGCTGCCGGAAGGCACCAAGCTGCGCCAGACGGTGCTGGAATACTGCTACAAGGACGACGAGCTGGGCGACCCGATGGTGAATGAATACCACATCATGGCCATGAACTGGGTTTCCAAGCCCATGTTGGATCAGATTGCCGCCTATGCGCTGCGCATCAATGAGCTGCTGACGGCCTACCTGAAAGACGCGAACATCGAGCTGATCGACTTCAAGCTGGAATTCGGCGTGACCAACGATGGTCAGCTGGTGCTGGCCGACGAAATCAGCCCGGACACCTGCCGCTTCTGGGATTCCCGGACGGGCGAAAAGCTGGACAAGGATCGCTTCCGCCGTGACCTGGGCAATGTGGAAGATGCATATATCGAAATTCGCAAACGCCTGATGGGCGAATAAGTGCATACGCCTGCACCCTGGACAGCCCTGGGACTGTCTGGGGCGCTCGCATGCGCAAAGATTTTGCTGGCCGACTGCGGCCATCATCGAAGGAGTAATGAGAACGATGAACAAGCTGGAAAGCGCACCGTCCTGCTATGTGGAGATGGCGGACGGAGACGAGCCTTTTGACAAGCTTCATGAGGAATGCGGCGTGTTCGGCATTTACCGCGCCGATCCCCAGAACAAAAGTGTGGTGGCTGAAACGTATCATGCCCTGTACGCCCTTCAGCATCGCGGTCAGGAAAGCTGCGGTATTGTCGTCAATGACGATGGCGTCATGAAAGCGCACAAGGATAACGGGCTGGTTACGGAAGTCTTCACCCGGGATGCGCTGAGCAAAATTCACGAGGGAACGATGGCCATCGGTCACTGCCGCTACGGCACGATGGGCATGCAGAGCCGCTCCAATGCGCAACCGCTGCTCATCAATCATCAAAAAGGTGCCATGGCACTGGCGCATAACGGCAACCTGACCAACGCCGTGGAACTGCGCGCCCAGCTGGAACAGAACGGTGCCATTTTCCACTGCACCTCCGATACGGAAGTGATCGCCTATATCATCACGCAGGAGCGTCTCAAATGCGGCTCCATTGAGCAGGCCGTACTGAACGCCATGAAGATCATCAAGGGCGCTTATTCTCTGGTGGTCATGAGTCCGACCAAGCTGATTGCCTGCCGCGATCCGCATGGCTTTCGTCCGTTGTGCATGGGTCGCATTGGGAACGACGTGGTGTTTGCCTCGGAAAGCTGCGCACTGGATGCGATTGGCGCAACCTTTGAGCGTGATATTGAGGCTGGCGAGGTTGTCGTCGTCAACGAAGAGGGCGTTCGCTCCTATCACACAGAAAATGCGTGCCATGACGGCATGTGCATCTTTGAATTCATCTATTTTGCGCGCCCTGACTCCGTGATTGACGGCAGCAGCGTGCATGAAGCGCGTATCCGCGCTGGCAGCTTCCTGGCGCTGGATCATCCGGTTCAGGCGGATGTGGTCATTGGCGTACCGGATTCCGGTCTGGATGCCGCTATCGGCTACAGCCGGACAAGCGGCATTCCTTACGGCATTGGCTTCATCAAAAACAAGTATATCGGCCGCACCTTCATCCAGCCCGGACAGAAGCAGCGTCAGGATGCCGTGCGCATCAAGCTGAACGCCATTGCTGCAACGGTCAAGGGCAAGCGCGTGGTGATGGTGGATGACTCCATCGTGCGCGGAACGACCTGTGCGCGAATTGTCAAGCTGCTGCGCGATGCCGGAGCCACAGAAGTGCATGTGCGCCTGTCCGCGCCGCCGTTCACTGATCCCTGCTTCTTCGGCACGGATGTGGACAGCAAGGAGAACCTGATTGCCGCCCATCACACGGTGGAAGAAATCGGGCAGATCATTGGCGCAGATTCCATCGGCTTTTTGTCCATGGAAGCCTGTGACAAGCTCGCGGCGGACAGCCACTGCGGCTTCTGCAAGGGCTGTTTCTGCGGCAAATACCCGGTTGATCCGCCCGTGGTGCAAACAAAGCATAAATTCGATCAGCCGATTCACGGCGACCAGTCCCCGGCAGAAAATGACGACGAATAAAGGAGCATAACCTGGCATGACGATGAAGAGCGAAAGTGCGAGCTACAAGGCCGCAGGTGTTGATATTACCGCTGGTTACAAATCCGTGGAGCTGATGAAGAAGCATGTGGCGCGAACCGTCACGGACGGCTGTGTGGAGGGAATCGGCGGTTTCGGTGGCCTGTTCTCCATGACGGCTGCTGCCGGAATGAAGGAACCGGTGCTGGTGTCCGGCACGGACGGCGTTGGTACCAAGCTGAAGATTGCCATGCTGCTTGACCGGCATGACACCATCGGCATTGACTGCGTGGCCATGTGCGTCAACGATGTGATCTGCTGCGGCGCAAAGCCCCTGTTCTTCCTGGACTACATCGCCTGCGGCAAAAATGTCCCGGAAAAGATCGCCTCCATTGTCTCCGGCGTGGCCGAGGGCTGTGTTCAGTCCGGTGCCGCTCTCATCGGCGGTGAAACCGCCGAGCACCCCGGCATGATGCCCGTGGAAGATTACGACCTGGCCGGTTTTGCCGTGGGCATCGTGGACAAAAAGAAGATCCTGGACAACACCCGGATGCGTGCCGGGGATGTGGTGCTGGCACTGCCCTCCACGGGCATCCACTCCAACGGCTTCTCCTTGTGCCGGAAAGTCTTTGATATCGACCACAACAACCCCGAGATCTACCTTCCCCGTGCCGAACTGGGGGGCAAGACCATCGCCGAAGCCCTGCTGGTGCCCACCCGGATCTATGTCAAGCCCGTTCTGGCACTGCTGGAGCAGGTGGACGTGAAGGGCATTTCCCACATCACCGGCGGCGGTTTTTATGAAAACATCCCCCGTTCCATCCCCGGCGGGCTGTGTGCCGTCATTGACAAGTCCGCCGTGAAGGTGCCCCCCATTTTCGACCTCATCGCCTCCTGGGGCAACATCCCGGAACGGGATATGTACAACACCTACAACATGGGCGTGGGCATGAGCATCGTGGTACCTGCCGCCCAGGCAGAACAGGCGCTGGCCATTCTGAAGGTCAACGGCGAAGATGCCTACGTCATCGGTTCCATTACCGAAGGGGAAGAAAAGGTGATCCTGAAGTGAGCAAGCGGATCGCCGTACTGGTCTCCGGCGGCGGAACCAATTTGCAGGCACTGATCGATGCCCAGACCGCCAACGCCCTGGGCGGCGGTCAGATCGTCGCCGTCATTTCCTCCGCCGAAGGTGCCTACGCCCTGGAACGGGCAAAACAAGCCAACATCGACGGCTATGTTCTGGCAAGAAAGGGCTTTGCTTCCAACCGGGAGATGACCCTGGCACTGCTGGAACTGCTCCGGCAGCTGCGCATCGATCTGGTGGTGCTGGCCGGTTGCATGGTGATCTTCACCAAAGAGCTGGCAGATGCCTATCCCAATGCCGTGATGAACGTCCATCCTGCCCTGATCCCCTCTTTCTGCGGCCAGGGCTTCTATGGTCTGCACGTTCACGAAGCGGCACTGCGTTACGGCGTAAAACTCACCGGTGCCACCGTCCACTTCGTCAGCGAAGAATGCGACGGCGGCCCCATCATCGCCCAGAAAAGTGTCGCCGTTCTTCCGGGCGATACCCCCGAGACCCTGCAAAAGCGTGTTATGGAACAGGCGGAATGGACGCTGCTCCCAGAAGCCGTCCGGTTGTTCTGCCAGGATCGGCTGGAAGTTTCCGGCCGCACCGTTGTGATCAAGGAGGAAGTATGAACATTTACCAGATCCCCACCATCGAGCAGTGTCTTGCCGGGAACACCTACCCCGGTCGGGGCATCCTGCTGGGACTGACCCCCGACGGCACTCAGGCCGTGGCCGCCTATTTCATCATGGGACGCTCCGTCAACTCCCGAAACCGGGTCTTCATCCAGGAGCCGGACGGCATCCGCACCGAAGCCCACGACCCTTCCCTGATGAAAGACCCCCATCTGATCATCTACCATCCCGTCCGGGAAGCCGGTTGCGGCCTGATCGTCACCAACGGCGACCAGACCGACACCATCTGGCAGTTCCTGTCCCGGGGCGAAAGCTGGGAAAATGCCCTGCGCACCCGTCAGTTTGAAGACGACGGCCCCAACTGGACGCCCCGGATCTCCGGCCTGCAAGCCCACGACGGTTCTTACAAACTCTCCATCCTGAAATCCGCCGATGCAGACGGCACCGCCTGCGCCCGGTACTTTTACGAATATCCCCCCATTCCCGGTCTGGGACATTTCCTGCACACCTACGTCTGCGACGGGGATCCCATCCCCACCTTCCAGGGAGAGCCGGAACGGGTAGCGATCCCGGCGGATCCCGAGGAAATGACCCGGCGGCTGTGGGACAGTCTGGACGAAAACAATCGGATCTCCCTGTTCGTCCGCTATACCGACCTGCAAACCGGCGAAGTGACTCAGCGGATTTTGAATAAGCATACGATTGTCTGAGGGGGCAAGCGAAGGCTTTTCTTACGTTCCCACAGAAACTACCAAACACCGGAGGTCATTCCCATGAAAGAATTTGAACTGAAATACGGCTGTAACCCCAACCAGAAGCCTGCTTCCATCTATATGGAAGATGGTTCCCAGTTTCCCATCACCATTCTGAACGGCCGCCCCGGCTATATCAATTTTCTGGATGCCCTGAACGCCTGGCAGCTGG
>CAZGKQ010000034.1:0-11408 GCA_964526125.1 uncultured Faecalibacterium sp. | reverse complement strand
GACCCCGTTGACGTATAATGTCGCACCCCCACATACCGCCAAACCATCGCCACGATCGCAAAGACCATCGCTCCGGCCAATGGCGCAAGATACGCCGTCCACATCGGCGCATTCATCATCGGATGCGCCAGAATCACGCTCACCGGATAATGCGTACACAGCCCAAACGGCACCACATACATAAACAGCGTTCGCATCGGCGTCGGATAAATATCCACAGAATATTGACATGCTGTGCGTCCACCATAAGTCAGGCAGTTCACCATTTCGATGGATTCCACGGAGAAAAAGCACATCGTTGCCTTAATCAGAAACAGCCCCAGCAGCAGCAGCACCGTCCCTGTCACGGAAAGCAGCAACAACGCTGCCTTGCCCAGTGTCCAGACGATGCCCAGCGTCCGCGCCGCCAGCACGATCGCGGCCAGCCCCACGACAGCCGTGGCCATGCGCCTTGCGTCAATGCTGCTGCACATCACCTGCCACAAAAGCGGACGCGGACGCAGGAGGATAGTGTCAAAATTGCCATCGCGCACCAGCCCCGAAAAGGCCGTCACGCCGCGCCCGATGCACTCCGTGATGGCAAAGGTCATCTGCATCATGCCGAAGAAAAACAGAATCTCCGGCGCAGACCATCCACCGATGTTCGTGAATCGTTCCAGCAGCACCAGCACCGCCATCAATTCGCCGCCCACCATCGCCAGCTGCGCCATGGACTGCATGATGAAGGACGCGCGATACTGCGTGGCGCAGCGCCATTGCATCCTCACCGAATGAATAAAAAAGCGCATCTTCCATCAACCTCCCTGAATCGTCAGATTTTTCAGCTGCCTTTGCCACATGGCATGGCCGATGGCCGCCAGCACCACCAGCCAGAGGAGCTGCACACCGACATTCATCCCCCACTCGCCCCACGGCTGCGCATGCAGATACATGCGAATCGGTGCATCCAGCGACTGCGCGAAGGGTTGATATCGAATCAGCAGCTGCAACCGCTCCGGAAAGAGCGTCAGCGGCACCACGTTGCCGGCCAGCGCATAACCCAGCAACGAAATCATGGCGCTGATTCCCCGATTATCCAGCGTCATCATGATAAACGCACCGCTGATACAGACGATGGTGCATCCCGTCAGCGTGCCAAAGAAGAGCGAAATCAGCGCCTGCACCAGCGCCAGTGGACTTTCCGGCAAGCTCATGCGAATGCTTTCCGGCAGCACCAGCTGCACCGCCAGAATCGGCAGACAGCGCATGAGCGCGGACACATGCCGCATCGCCAGATTCCGGATGAAGCAGAAGGCATACTGATCCACCGGGCGCAGCATCGCATAGGCCAACGACCCGGTGCGCACCTGCGTGGGCAGTTCATCGTCCGAGGACATCAGCAGACACAGGCACATCTGCTGAATCCAGACGTAGGTAATGGTCTCCTTCAGCCCCTGCGCATCTGTCCCGGCGTAAAGCGTCGTATAGAGAAAAACGTAGATCAGTCCGAAGAAAATCTGCGTCATCATGCCACCCAATGCGGCAGCACGATACTGCATTTGCTGCACGGCGCGGAAGCGATACAGCGCCAGATAGGCTTTCCACCCCTTCATCCGTTTCATAGCGCCATCTCCCTGTACATCCGGGCGATCAGTTCGTCCACGTTCTGTTCTTCCATTGCCATTTCGCGCACCTTCCCGGCGCGCATCACTTCCGGCAATACCTGCGAGAGGGTTTCCGTCCCGTCCAGCGTGAAGCGCCATGTCTCGCCGTCGCGCGCCGCGCCGGAGGGCAGCAGTTCCGCCTTCGGTTCGCCCTCAAAACGCACTTGCAGCGTGTGCGCCGTTTCATAACGCTGCAACAGGGCATCCAGCGCCCCGTCATAGAGCAGCTGTCCGCGTCCCAGCACCAGCACGCGGCTGCACAGTGCCAGCATGTCCTCCATGTCGTGCGTGGTGAGCAGGATGGTCGTGCGGCGCTTTTCGTTTTCCTCTTTCAGGAAGGCACGCAGCTTCAGCTTGCTCACCGCATCCAGGCCGATGGTCGGCTCGTCCAGAAACAGCAGCGACGGCTCATGCAACAGCGAGCCGCACAGTTCCGCGCGCATCCGCTGTCCCAGCGACAGTTGGCGCAGCGGCGACTGCATCAACTCCCCCAAATCCAGCGCTGTCACCAGCTCATCCAGTCGGCGGCGGTATTTGCCCTGCTCCACGCCATAAATATCACGCAGCAGCGCAAACGATTCACAAATCGGCACATCCCACCAAAGCTGCATCCGTTGCCCGAACACCGCGCCCAGATGTCGCACATGCGCCTTTCGTTCCGCCCACGGCACGCGTCCGTCAATGATGCAGCTTCCGCCGCTGGGTGTGAGCACGCCGGTCAGCAGCTTCACCGTCGTGGATTTTCCTGCGCCGTTGGGACCGATCAGGCCAACCAGTTCACCGCGTTCGATGGTGAAGCTGGCGTCTTGCAACGCGTGTACCTCCTTCGTTTCGCGCCGCCACAGGCGCGAAAGGCCGCCCGTGCTGGTGGCCTGATGGCGGATGTAGGTTTTACTCAACCCTCTGGCTTCGATGAAGGGGGCTGTGGTGGGATTCCTTCTGCTGTTTTCCATGTTGTGTTTCTCTCCTTTGCTTCCTCTTTTTCTGTACGACAAAAAGAGCAGCGCCGCTTTGCCGCGTTTTTCCTGCGGTCAAAGACAGCGCTGCTCGTTGCTTTGGCAGATGTCATTTTCATGCGTCGCATGTTCGATTTATCAAAGACATACCCGGATTGATGCCAGAGTGTGCCCCAGGCACGCCAAAATCGCTGTTAAGGAAGGTTCCAGCGCTTTTCCATGCGTGTTGGAGTGCCATTATAGCATCTGCGTAGGTGTTTGTCAATGGGTGTTCCGGTTAAAGTATGGAATTTAGGAGGATTAGGCGAAGTGTTTTGGCCTTTTGGGAAGTGAACTTGTCCGTGGGGGAATATCGACTCCCATGTGGCTGGTTTTGAACCAACGCCGCGACTCTGCGAGCGCGAGCTGTTGAGTGTTTTTTTCATCTTTGATTTATTTTCTGTTTCAGAACCTTTTTGTTGCGCCGGGGCGTTGCCCCAGACCCCACAAGGGCTTTGCCCTTGACCCACGAAGGGGCTTCGCCCCTCTCGACACCCGTTTCGCGTTCGGCTTGAATACGTTTTCTTACTTGTTTCCGCGTGGAAATTGTGCGCGTTTTTTCTTTTCCCCTTTTATCTTACCCTTTCCCTTAAACATCACGCATCAGTTCGTACATCATGATCGCGGCGGCAATGGCAGCATTCAGGCTCTCTGCGCCACCCCGCATCGGTAATCGTACCCGATGCGTCGCCGTCTGACTCACCGCCTCACTGACCCCATTCCCCTCATTGCCAATAATTAACGCAAACTTCTCCCCCACCGGCTGCCGCTCATAAAACGGCTCCCCGTCCAGCTGCGAAGAAATCACGCTGTACCCTTCCTGCCGCAGCGCCATCAAACGCCCCGGCAAATCCTCCGTAACAGCCATCCCCATCCGGAAAATGCTGCCCATCGTGGCTCTGAGTACCTTCGGCGAGAACGCATCCGCACACTGCATCGACATCAGCACACCCGACATTCCGGCTGCATCCGCCGTGCGGATGATCGTCCCCACATTGCCGGGATCCTGTACGCCGTCCAGCACCACCATGTGGTTGCCCAGCGCCGTCTGCTGCTGCATGCGCACCACCGCAGCAATCCCCTGGGGCGTTTTCGTGTCGCAAACAGCCGCCAGGACATGCTCCGGCAATACATAAACCGGCAATGACGGTTTCGCTGCCAATACCGGCATGCTTTCCAGTGGGAAATTGTCCGCCAGCAACAGCGCCTCCACCGGAAAGGCGGATAAAAGCGCTTCTTCCACCATTTTGCGGCCTTCGACCAGAAAGCAGCCGCTTTCCCGGCGACCCTTGCGGTCTTTCAGTGCTTTCCATGCCGTCACTTTCGGGTTTTTCAGGCTTGTGATGTGTTCCATGCTCGTTTCTCCTCAGTTCGTTCCGCGGAAACCCTTGCCGATGATTTCGCCCGTGTTCATAATCAGCACAAACGCCTGTGGATCCACCGAGCGAACGTATTTGCGCAGCAGAATCGCTTCCCGGCGCTTCATCACCGTCATCAGCACCGTGCGGCCTTCGTGGGTGTAGGCGCCTTCGCCGTGCAGCTCGGTCGCACCGCGCTTGAGCGTGCCCGTAATGTACTGCTCAATTTCATTCGGTTTGGTCGTGATGATGTGGAAATACTTGTGCGTGTTGATGTTTTCCAGCACCATATCCACCAGCAGACTCTTCATCACCAGACCGAGAATGCAGAACAATCCCGTTTCCATGCCAAAGGCAACACAGGCCATCAGCGTAATCACCAGATCGCTGCACATCAGCGCCTTGCCGATGTTCAGGTTCGTATACTTGCGCAGGATCATGGCCACGATGTCCGTTCCGCCGGAAGAAGCATCCAGATTAAAGAGAATCGCCGAGCCAACCGCCGGCAGACTGACGGCAAAAATCAGTTCCAGCAGCGGCTGCGTCGTCATGGGCGCATCCATCGGCAGCACGCGTTCCAGCACCCATGTCAGACCGGACATGAGCAGGCTGACGTAAGTTGTGCGGCCACCAAAGCCCTTGCCCAGCACCAGATAGCCCAGCACCAACAGCGCCACGTTGATCATCATCACGAAGTCGCCGTTGGACATGCCCGGAATGTAGTGGCTGAGAATCACCGCCAGGCCGCTGACACCACCGGTGGAAAAGTGATTCGGGAATTTGAAGAAATAAATACCCAGCGTCATGAGAACCGTGCCCAGCGTCATCAGGGCGTAATCCTTCATCTGCTGCTGATGCTTCTGCATATCCATGAACATCCCTCTTTTACTCCTGATTCTTTTGCGCGGATTCCTTCAGAATTTCCCGACCATAGCGGCTGACCAGCCGGTCGCGGTCGGCATTGGAGAGAATGACCGTCAGTTCCACGCCTTCCTCGGTGTATTCCTCGTTGACGACGCGCCCCAGCGGCCTGATCTGTCCCACCAACCCAAACTGCTGGAACGGCAGCGAGAACGTGACCGGTGCATACGTCTTCTGGAGCTGCGCGGCGATGCGCTGATGCAGCTCTTCAATTCCCTCGCCCGTTTTCGCGCTGATGCGCACCGCCCCAGGAATCTCCATCGGTGCACCATCTTCATCGCCGAACAGGTCACACTTGTTGATGACTTCAATGCGTTCCTGCTCCGTTGCGCCCAGGTCGGACAACACTTGCAGCACCGTGTCGTGCTGCTGCATGATTTCCGGCGATGCCCCGTCGTTGACAATCACCAGCACATCCGCCAGCACCGCCTCTTCCAGCGTGGAGCGGAAGGCACTGACCAGCGCGTGTGGCAGCTTGCGGATAAAGCCCACCGTATCCACCAGAAGGAAGGGTGTATGCTCCGCCGTTTCGATGCGGCGGCTGACCGCGTCCAGCGTGGCGAAGAGCTGATCCTGCACATACACACTGCTGCCCGTCATCTGGTTCAGCAGCGTCGATTTGCCAGCGTTGGTGTAGCCCACCAGCGCCACCACCGGAATTTCGTTCTTCTCGCGGCTTTTGCGGCGCAGTTCGCGCTGCTTTTCCACCACGTCCAGACGGCGGCGAAGCTCCGTCATTCGCTCGCGGATGCGGCGGCGGTTCATTTCCAGCTTGGATTCGCCCGGGCCGCGTGTGCCGATGCCACCAGCCAGGCGCGACAGCACCAGACCCTGACCAATCAGGCGGCTGGACTGATATTGCAGCTGTGCCAGTTCCACCTGCAACTTGCCTTCCGCCGAGGAGGCGCGCTGCGCAAAAATGTCCAGAATCAGCGTCGTTCGGTCGATGACCTTGACATGCAGGATTTCTTCCAGATTGCGCGCCTGAATGCCAGTCAGTTCCTCATCGAAGATGCACAGATCCGCTTCCAGCGCCTGACACTGGCGGCAGAGTTCGTCTGCGCGGCCACGCCCGATGAACAGCGCCGTGTCCGGGCGATCCTTCTTTTGCAGGAATTTGCCCACAATTTCCGCCCCGGCGGTATCGGCCAGCCGCGCCAGCTCTTCCAGCGATTCCATGCTTTCGATGCCCATCAGCACCGCGCGTTCGCGGACGTGCGTTTCCTTTTCTTCCGCCTCCCAGCCCACGATGCGGTCGCTTTCGGCAATCTGGCGCATCCATTCGCCATCCGGCACCTTGTACCAGCGGCAGGGTTCGTCCATCAGCAGGTTCTGCTTTTCCACCAGAAAGGCGCTCTGCACAAAGGTCGGTTCCCCCTTCAGGCAGCCGATAGCCACCATCGCATCATATCGGAAGGAGCGCAGCGCCGACAAATCCACGTCAGACAGCCGCCCATCCCCGTTGGGATGCGTGTGAATGCAGCGCACGCAGCTCAGCCGCTGCGTGTTGCGGCGCAGACGGTAGTCGCGCAGCTCCACATCCCGATCCGTGCCAATGGACACATCCACAATTTCGCCATCCCGGGTGATGTAGACAGCAATTTCCCGGTTCATCAGGCCGGTAAAGCGAGCCAGCACCTGCATCAGCTCCCGGGGGAGGAACACATTCTCATCTACCTCATATTCATAGAGCTGCGACAGCGCTTCCAGCAGCGTATCGCGAATGCCCGTCACATTGCCATGCACCTGTTGCTTCATAATTTCTCCTTTTTCCCCTGCCGTTTCGTATGTTCAATCGGCTTGCGATGCTTGCGGAAGCTGGTCAGCAGCGAATCAGCGCAGCCCACCAGCAGACAGAGGTAGTAGGTGAAGAAGCGCCACACCAGCAGCGCCACCGACACCTTTCCCCCCTGAAAGATATTGCGGAAATACACCAGGAATCCGCCCTCCTGCGCGCCGGAAGCACCCGGCAGCGGCGTATAGCTGGCCGACACAAACAGCAGGAAGGAGGCCGTCAGAATCTGATACCACGGTGTCCCCGACTGCCCCATCGCCGCATAAACCGCCAGCGGAACGGCCATCAGGCAGCTCATTTCCAGCACGGACACCAGCAGCTGAATCAGCAGATGCCACGGATGATGCACCAGATTCATCAGCGAGCCATGAAAATGCTCAATCGTCGTGTCTGCCGACTGCTGCCACTTTTCCGGATGGCGGCACAGGTGCAGCTTCTGCATCACCCGAATGCCCCAGCGCACGGCCTTTTCCACCCACGGGCGATTAAACGTCACCAGCAGAATCGCCGGCACGCAGAAGAAGTTCACCGCGCAGCCCAGCACAATCACCGGAATCGCACCGCTGAGATTTTCCGCCACAAACGCCCTGTTTTTCATCCACAGCAGCAGCGCCAGCAACACCACCGTCAGCTGATTGAAAAAGTATCGCGCCGTCAGGGCGGAAGTCGCAATGCCAGCCGGAACGCCCCGCTGCGACATCTGATAAATCTGCATCGGCTGCCCACCGGAAGACCCCGGCGTGATGTTGGCATAATAAATGCCGGCGAAGGAGAAATGTGCCGCCGTTGACAGCTTCACGCGATACCCTTCCATGCGCAGGAAGGTATACAGCCCTGCGCCTTCTGCAAATACATACCCGGCCATCAGCAGCACACAGACGGCCAGCCACCGCCGATCCAGCGTGAAGATTACATCCCACGCATCCAGCAGCTCCGGGTTATTAAACGCAATCAGGATCACCATCAGCATGGATAATAAAATAAAGCCGATGCTGATAATCCTGCCCCATTTCCTTTTCTTCAAGGCAAAAAAATCCCTTTCTCTAAGATGGCTGCTCCATTGTATCACAAAAAGCGTTCTCTCGTAAAGGGGCGACGCATTTTCTCATTGTCTTTTCATAAAGTGCGTCCGTTTCAGAAAGCCCTTCCGGTCGTAGCGAAGGCGAATCGCCGCGCGCTGAAGGCGGCGCAGGACGCGCGGCCACGGATGTCTGGCCTGTGCAAAATCCGTCTGCATCAGCCGCCATTGCAGCGCCGTGCTTTCCTCCTCGCCGTGGAATGCGTTTTCCACCGTCGCCGCCAGATGGGTGTTGCCCGTGTGCAGCAGCCGCTCAAAGGCCACACAGCCATCCTGTGGCCGGAAATACAGTGCCAGCAGATGTGCCCCGAATGTATCGCGCATATCGCGCACAAACTGCATGGCCGCCGCCTGCATGTCTGCCATGCCCCGATGAAGCCGGGGCATTTCGCCCTCCTGTACTCCCGTGGGCGTATATCCCACGCAGGACGGTGCATTTTCCAGCAGAAACTGCTCTCTGGCCACCCAGGACACATAGGGAGACGTCTGGTACAGCGTTTCAAACGGCACGTCCCGGCCATACGGCAAATCGCTGTCCACATGGGTGATGTAGGCCGTCACGTCCGCACCGGTAAGCCTGCGCATCATCGCTTCCGAACGCAGGTTGTAGCCCACATCAAACGTGGCGCATTTTCCCTGAAAGAAGGGCTTCCAGTAGTCTTTTGCGCACTGGCGATAGCTTTCAAAGCGCTCGCGGTCAAAAATTTTTTCGCGGAAGAAGCCGACAAACCGCACGCCCTCAAAGCCTTCCAGCGTCCTGTCCAGCGCAAAGCCGGCATTTTCCACCATTTGCAGCGCATTTTCCGGCAGCACCGGCGAAAAAAGCTTCAGCAGCGTCCGCGGCGTATGCGCCTTCAAATTCACCAGCACCGGCAGGGACAGCGCATCCTCCTCGCGCTCAAAATACAGCGGCAGCACTGCCTGACGCGACACGCGCACATATTCCGTTTTCACCGGCAGATGCAGCACCTCATTCAGGCAATCAAACGCCGCCTTGACCCAATAGCCATCCCGTGCCAGAAAAATCAGCCGGTCATAGCCGTGTTTCTGCACTTCCCACGCCAGCCACATGGCCTGACTGAACAGATACGCCCCCAGCGCCGTATAGCCGACATCCTTCATGCGGCGCGTCTGCATGACCATCACGGCCTGTAAGCCCGGAAACCGTTCCCCTTCATACGCGCTGATGAAGCTATTTTGCCGCCCATACAGCTTTTTCAGGAAGCGCCCCTGTGCCCGTGTCATTGCCACGCCGGATTGCTTCGCCCCAGCCGACACCATCTCCGTCTTCGGCAGCTGCCAGCGCTGACAGAGCCGCTCCAGTGCCTCGCAGGACAGTGGGAAATCGTTCCGGAGCCGGATTTTTTCGCCCCGTACCGCACAGGCTTTCAGCTTTTCGCATGCGTCCCTTCGGGGCTGCATCAGTTCTTCCCGGAGTACGCAGTCGGCTTCGCGAATTCTGCTCACATCCACCCCGGTTGCGTCGTGCAGCGCATCGTACCAGGCTGCACGGTTTTCGCCAAGGGTTTTATCCAGTAGCGCCGGAAGATTCAGCTGATCGGTCAGCTGCATGTCCCTGCACACCTGCTGCGCCACCATCGCATAAAAAGCGTCCTCCGTCAGGAACGGCAGAGAAAACAGCTCGCTCGCTCGAAATTCCCGGTAGCCATTCTTCCTTCTCTTCATGCATCAATCTCCCGAATGCTCGTCAATCATGCCCAGCCACCGGCCATCAGGCTGCCAGCGGTTCAGCGGTGCGCTGGTGCCTACGCCAATTTTCGGCGCTTCCGGCAGTGTGCGCACTGGTCTGGCTCCCCGTCTTTCCGGCGCTTTCTGCACATTTTCCAGCACATTTTGCGGCGCAGAGGTGCAAAAGTGACTCACGCCCTGCCGGTAGAGCCGTCGGCACAGCAGCCGCAGCGCCGCCTCATCCTCTGCCGGAAGCGGCTCCGAAATCTGCTGTCCGGCCGTCAGCAGGTCGCCGTTCAGGTCGATTTCCGCTTCATACAACCCCTTCACCAGCGCCTGACCGATTTCCTGCACGCAGCCGTGCATGATGCGCAGATCGGTCAGCATGGTCTGCGTTGGCGAGAGAACCAGTCGTGCATGGCGAATCAGCATGGTGTCTTCCTCCTTTGCGCCGCCTGATGAAAAAGATACTGCCCCATTGTGCGGCAGTATCTTTGTGTATGGATTATTTTCCCCACAGCACCAGCGCACTGTTTTCCGGCCAAATCTGCGCCGTTTGCCCCGGATTGTGGGACTGCGCCATCACCTTGGCGTACACATACGCCTCGTAGAGCGTAATCTGGTTATCCTTATTCAAATCCGCTGCCAGACTGCCAATGGCCGCATTTTTCGCCAGATTCCAGCCGTTTCCGTAGCACAGGCCATAGGTAAACAAGCCGAAATACCGGTCAATTTTGCCGTCGCCATTGCTGTCATAGCCGGTGCTGACGCTCTTTTCCGCCGAGCGGCAGGCCGTGATGACGTAATAGCCGCCGCTGGCAAAATTCACGCTGCTGTCCCGTTCCAGCAGGACAGGCGCTTCTGCTTCCAGCAGCTCCTGCCCATCGGCTCCCAGCACCACGGTCGTCGAGCGGCTCAACTGCTGATTCAGCTGCTCATCGTTTGCGAACAGATTGACCACCTGACTGTTGAAGGCCGAGGCGGAAACAGCCGTCGTCGTGCCATCGCGGCTGATGAACTGTCCGGAATGGCATGCGTCAATGATGAGAATCTTCTTGCCCGGGATTTTGTCCAGCTCTTCCTTCAGTCGGGAGATAGAAACGTAGGTCTGGAACGTCCCCACCAGCGCCGCGTGGTAATTCGTCGGCGTACCGTCGGCTTCCAGACTATTCGCGCCGTGTCCGGCGTAGTAGAACAGGGACACATCGTTGTAGCTGGCGCTGCCAAAGGTGGCGGAAATGCTGCTGATGATTTCTTCCGCGCGGATGTTCTTTTTCACCGTCACGCTGTAGGGCGTGGCCGTCATTCGGGACAGCATGGCGCGCATACCGTCCACGTCGTTATCGCATCCCAGCAGTTCGTTGCTTTCCCCGGCGTAGGTGTTGCCAATCAGCAGCGCGCGGTATGCCCCTACCGTCTCCTGATGCGTGAAGGTCAGTTCCTCCGACCACGTTCCCTCGCTGATGTCCCCGTTCGAGAAGACACGCACCGGGCGCACGCGGTAGTAGTACGTTTTTCCCAGCACGGCGCTGTTGTGATAGCCATAGGCATTGGACAGGCGGCCATTGGCCTTGGGCGTGCCGCCGGGCGTGCTGGAAATATACACGTCGTAGCGGTTGGCGCCTTCCGTCGCCGTCCAGCTGACGCGGACGCTGTTTTCCTGTGCGCTGACCGCCGTCAACCCCGTCGTCTGCGGCAGCCACACGCCCATGCCGATGTCGCCCTTCAGAGAGAAGCAGCGCCATCCCTGCGGCTGCGCCAGCCGGTAGGCATACACAAAGTAGTAGTACACCTCGCCGGGCTTCATGGTGGTATCCACAAAGGAAGTCTGCGTATTTTCGGAAACCATCAGCTTATGGTAGCCCGTTTCGTGAAAGCCACGGCGATAAATCACATAGCCCATCGCGCCGGATGTTTCCTTCCAGCTCA
>CAZGKQ010000033.1:6256-11936 GCA_964526125.1 uncultured Faecalibacterium sp. | reverse complement strand
GGCGAACAGGTAAATCTGCCGGAACAGCACAAACGAGAAGAGCATAATCAGCGTCGGCACAAGGGAATTGCCGATTCCGCGCAGCGCTCCGGCGTACATCTGATTGAACGTGATAATCAGATAGAACGGCGTAATAATCTGCAGGAAGCGCACCGCGTAGCTGATAACGGCCTCGGAGTCGGTAATCAGCGAGGTAATCGGATGGGCGAATTTCAGCACCGCAGCGGCGCAGACGATCATGCATCCCAGCGAGAGCAGAATGCCCGTGCGCACACCCTTGCGAGCCCGTTCGGGCTTGCGTGCGCCCCAGTTCTGGGCGACGAAGGTGGTGGAAGCCTGACCAATAGCCATCACCGGTACCATCAGGAAGGCATCAATGCGGTTGTATGCCGCCCAACCGGACGCGCTCAATTCGCCCAGATCGTTGATGTACCCCTGAACGAACACATTGGAGAAAGAAGTCAGCCCCTGCTGGATGCTGGCAGGCAGACCGATGCGCAGAATCTGCCCCAGCACGTCTTTGCTGATGTGCAGCTTTTTCCAGCGCAGCCCATAAGCGCCTTTCTCCCGGCTGAGGACGAACAGCACCAGCACGGCGCTGCCAGCCTGTGCGATGATGGTGGCATAGGCCACACCAGCCACGCCCCAGTGGAAGCAGATGACAAAAACAAGATCGAGCACCGTATTGACCACAGCCGAAAAAATGAGGAAATACAGCGGCCTTCGCGAATCGCCCACGGCGCGCAGGATGGCGCTGCCCATGTTGTAGATCAGCAATCCGGCAATGCCGGCAAAGTAGATGGTCAGGTACTCCGTGGCTTCTGCAAGCATGGAATCCGGCGTGCGCATCAGGCGCAGTCCGGGGCGGACAATCGCCACGCCCACAAGGGTCATGACGATGCAGAGCAGGAACGTGACCGTCAAGGTCGTATGTACGGCCTTTTCGATGCGCTGATGATCTTTGGCACCATACGCCTGACTGATGACAGCGCCTGCACCCAGCGACAGGCCGTTGCAGATGCCGATGAGCATGTTGATGATATTTCCCGTTGAGCCGACCGCCCCCAGCGCTGTTTCACCGACGAAATTGCCGACGACGACGGTATCTACCGTGCTGTAGAGCTGTTGGAACAGCAACCCAACCGTCAGCGGCAGGGCAAATTCGATATACTGGCGCAGGACGTTGCCCTGCGTCATGTCTGCATCTTTGCGTGCCATTTGCAAACCTCCCTCTATCATATAGAAGGATAGCACGATTAACCTGTTTCGTCAAGGCGGTGCGCGACGGGCTGTCATGCAGAGGGGAATTTGCAGGGCGCAATCTTTCCACCGGGGAAGAAGATGCTCATGTTTCCGCATAGGACGGGGCAGGATTATAGAAGCAGTGGTCGCCGATGCGAATCTGAAAATATCCCACTGAGGAGGGGAAGTTGTTGGGACAGGTGGTGGAGTACGGATTGAAAAACCACAGGGCTTCCCAAAGGTTCGCCAGTCGTCCACCGGCAATGGCCCATTCGGCAATCTCGTAATGCACGTCGGTGGGATTCATGTTATACACGTTTTGCAGATTTTGCCGCCCGGCGAGTGTTGTCCGGACGCAGTTGAACTGCCCGTCCTGATAGATTACCGCCGGAATGGTGTTATAGCGCCCGTATTCGCCGACGGTGGTACGCACGCGGTTCATGACCACGCTGGCGACGGCTTTCATGCCGTTGTCGCCTTCACCTCCGGCTTCGCATTGGATCAGGCGTGCGAAAAGCTCCAAATCTGTCATGGAATGTTCACCTCCGGTATGGGAATATGCGCAGAAAAGGCGCAATATGCCCTTTTGAGAGGTGGTCAGGAGAAAGTGGAATCGTCCGGCTCTTCTGTGATGACGGCACCGAGCGAACGCAGCAGCGCCGGAAGATTCTCGTAGCCACGGGCAATGTGCCCACGGGGGTCGTGCAGGAGCGTTTCGCCCTCTGCGAGCAGACCGCAGAGCATCATGGCCGCGCCGCCGCGCAGGTCGGTGCTTTCCACCCGTGCGCCGGAAAGCGGATGTCCGCCTTCTACCAGTGCAACGCGATCCTCAATGCGAATCTGGGCACCCAGACGCGCCATTTCCCGGGCATGCATGAAACGGTTTTCGAAAATCGTTTCCATAAAGACGGACGTGCCGGGCAGGGCGAGCGCGAGTGCCATCATGGGCGCCTGCATGTCCGTCGGAAACCCGGGGTAGGCTAGTGTGCGTACCTGTATGGGCTGCATGGCGCGCCCCGATAGCCGCAATCCGGCTGCACTTTCGCGCAGCACAGCACCACTTTCGGTCAGTTTGAACAGCACTGCCCGTAAATGTTCCGGACGCACGTTGCGAAGCAGCACGCTGCCCTCCGTCATGGCGGCGGCGCACAGGAGCGTTCCGGCCTCGATACGATCTGGAATGGGGCGATAGCGACAGCCGTGCAGTCGCATCTGTCCTTCGATCAGCAGGGTGCTGGTTCCGATGCCGCTGATTTTCGCGCCCATGCGCGTCAGAAAGCAGCACAGGTCGGTGATTTCAGGCTCCTTGGCGGCGTTTTCGATGCGCGTCGTGCCGGGGGAGAGAACAGCGGCCATCAGCAGGTTTTCCGTCGCGCCGACGCTGGGCAGATCCAGATAGATGCTGGCGCCGCGAAGATGTCCTTGTAAAATGACCGCACCGGAAGTGAAATGTACCTCTGCACCAAGCGCCTGCATGCCTTTCAGGTGCAGGTCAATCGGACGTTGGCCGATGGCGCAGCCACCGGGCAGGGCGATTCGCGCATACCCCGTGCGTGCCAGCAGCGGCCCCATCACCAGCACGGAGGCACGCATGCGGCTCATCAGCGAGTCCCGGCTGGGGGAGGAGAGCTGCGCCGCGGTGAGCGTCAGCGTTCTCTCCGCCGCGTCCGCGACAATGCCTGTGCCGCAGTCCGCCAGTAGTTCGGCAAGGTTCTGCACGTCCGTCAGCGCTGGCACTTGTTCCAGCGTCACGCTGTCCTGTGTCAGCAGTGCACCGCACATCAGGGGGAGCACGGCATTTTTGGCGGCGTGGAGGGTGACTTCGCCTGACAGGCGGTCGCAGGGGTGAATGCGATAGATCGACATGGCTTTGCCTCCTTCGCTATCATGATTCCGCCGCAACCGGTGCGCTAACCGGGCGAAAAATCCCTGCACAGTCGTTTTTTTGCTTTCTTCGGGCGCGAAAGTCGGGCTTTTCCTTGACTTTTGGCTTCAATTGGCGCATAATGAAGGGCAATCCATTTTTGAAATGCTGATTTTTTGTTCAGGAGGTGCTTCTGCCTTGCCCACCGCTATTACGCATGTGCAGCCGGGTTCCATCGCGGCACGTCTGGGGCTTTGCGCCGGAGAAAAGCTGATTACCATTGCCGGAGAACCGATTATTGACCAGATTGACTATCAGGCGCTGACGGCCAATCGCCGCTTTGACATGACGGTGGAGGGGGTGGACGGGACACAGCGCGTGATTCACGTCCGCAAGGAGGACTGGCAGCCCCTTGGTCTGACGCTGGATCAGACCATTGTTTCCAAACCACGTCCCTGCCGGAATCACTGCATCTTCTGCTTCATTGACCAGATGCCGCCGGGCATGCGCAAAACGCTCTACGTCAAGGACGATGACTGGCGGCTGTCGCTGATGATGGGCAATTATATCACCATGACTAACATCGACGACAAGGAGCTGAACCGCATCATCCGCCGGAAGGTGTCGCCGCTGTTCGTCTCCGTTCAGTGTACCGACCCGGAGATGCGCGTCAAGCTCCTGCGCAATCCGCAGGCGGCGCGTATCATGGAAAACCTCCGGCTGCTGAAGGACAACGGCATTCGCTTTCATGCACAGGTCGTGCTTTGTCCTGGCTGGAACGATGGCGAAATCCTCCGCAAAACGCTGGAAGATCTGGAAACGCTGCGCCCGGCGGTGCAGTCCATTGCACTGGTTCCCATCGGCCTGACACGCTTCCGCGACGGTCTGCCCTACATCAAGCCCTATGACCGCCAGATGGCCATTGACCTGGTGGAGAGCATCCGTCCATGGCAGGAGCGTTTCCTGCGTGAGCAGGGGACGCGCCTTGTCTTCCCGGCGGACGAGTTCTATTGCCTTTCCGGCCTCCCCCTGCCTACCGATGAAGAATATGAAGATTATCCGCAGATTGAGAACGGCGTGGGCATGCTGCGGATGTTTGAAACCGACCTTCGCTACGCCGTGGAGGACTATCCGGTGGAAGAAACGGCTTCGCGCCGCATCTGCATTGCCACTGGCACGAGTGTTGCGCCTTTCCTGCGCTCCCTTGCGCAGGAATACACGCCGCATGGCACGACGGTTGAAATTCGCCCGATCATCAATTACTTTTTCGGCGAGACGGTCACGGTGTCCGGCCTGATTACCGGTCAGGATCTGGTCGCGCAGTGTCAGGACGTTCAGGCGGACGAGCTGATTATTGTCCGCAGCATGATTCGTGCCGAAGGGGATCTGTTCCTTGATGATATGAGCGTGGAGGAAGTTCGCCGCCGTCTGCCCTGTCCGCTGCGGATTGCCGACAACAGTGGCGAAGGCTTCTGGCGAGCCATTTCCGGGCAGATGGCATGAACCTGAGTTGCCTCTGGCAGCATGCAAATGCGAAAAAAAGCGATGGCGTTGTCAGCCGCGCCAAAACAAAACAGCAACGTCCGACAGACGCTTTCATCTGTCGGACGTTGCTGAATCAAGGAAAAGCGGAAAACCGCCGTATTACAGGCGCTTGAAGCCCTGTCGACCATCGTTGAGCATGCCAGCATACCGCGCAGGATCCTCCGCAGCCTGACCGCAGCCCAGAACAATGCTCGTCTGCGGATCATCTGCAACGCCGCAGGGAATGTGCAGCGCCGCATAAATCGCATCCGGCAAACGTCCCAGGGCAGCTGCACCGCCGGTGAGAATAATGCCGTCCTCAAAAATGTCGGCGGCCAGCTGCGGCGGCGTGCGCACCAGCACGTCCTGAATGCATGAAATCAGGGCGGCAACCGTTTCTTTGAGCGCTTCGTAGATTTCGCTGGCATGAATCTCCTGCGTTCGGGGAAGACCGGTCAGCTGATAGCGGCCAACGACCTCCATTGACAGATCATTTTCCGCCTCGACGGGCATGGCCGTGCCGATGTTGATCTTGATCTGCTCCGCCGTGGGTTCGCCGATCAACAGGCTGTATTTCTTGCTCAGATATCGGATGATGGCCTCATTGAAGGCATCGCCTGCGTAATAAACGTTGGAGGACTGAACGACCTGCCCCTCGGAGATGACGGCAATGTCCGTGATACCGGCACCCATGTCAATGACCATGTGGCCGTAGCGCTGGTTCAGATCCACGCCCACGCCGATGGCCGCCGCCAGAGGGCGTTCCAGCATGTGCGTGCGCTTGACTCCTGCGTCCAGCAGAATGTTGATGAGGGAGTGCTTCTCCGTCTCCGTCACGCCGGAAGGGACGCTCATGACCACCTTGGGGCCGGAAAGCAGCCGCTTTTCCAGCACGCCGCTTAAAAAGAAGCGCAGCATGCTGTTCGTTAGCTCAAAATCGGCCACCGTTCCCTGTCGGAGGGGGCGGACGGCCAGGATGTTGCCCGGCGTGCGCCCGATCATGCGGTATGCATCCGTGCCGATGGCCAGCACCTTCTTGGTGGAGCGCTC